>JAVBSZ010000042.1:0-11276 GCA_031556415.1 Opitutales bacterium
AAGCTTCGCCGAAATGCGCGAGCTGCTCACGCCCATACTGCAGGGCGGCTATCTGGAGATTTCGATAGTGGGAGACATAGACGAGGAGGCGGCCGTGAAGCTTGCTTCAAAAATCTTCGGCTCCCTTCCCAAGCGCGAAAAATCGCACAAGGATTATTCCTCAAAAATGGAGGTGAAAATTTGCGCAGAGAAGGACAAGACTTTCGAATTTGAAAGCAGGCTGCCGCGCTCCATCTCCCTCGTTGCCTGGCCCAGCTGCGCAATGAGTGACATTGACCGCGCGCGCTCCTTCTCAATCCTCGGCGAAATCCTCGGCGACGTCATGCGCAAGCAGATACGCGAGAAGATGGGGCAGGTCTACAGCCCCTTCTGCTACAACAATTCCAACAGGCTCTACTCTTTCGGCTTCCTCTACGCAGGCAGCGTGGTTGACGCGGGCGGCGCGGAGAAGGTGGCGCAGCTCGTCAAAGAGTGCGCGAAGGAGGTTTCCGAAGGCTTCACTGTGGACCAGTTTGAGCGTGCAAAGCTGCCGGTCTTAAAGCAGATAGAGAAGATGCGCCGCCAAAACGGCTACTGGCTGGCGTCCACCCTGAGCCTCTCCCAGGCCTTCCCCGAGAGGCTCGAATGGGCAAAGACCATAGTCAGCGGCTACGACAATGTGAAGCTCGAGGACGTCCAGAAGGCGGCGGAAATCTTCAAAGACGCCGGCGCGCCCAAGACGATAATCATCAAACCCGCAAAAGCCGCGGGGCAGTAAAAAAGTATTGAACAGCGCGGGGTTTTTGAGCCATATTCTCCGCGTAAAATTCCGCGCGGATTTTGCACAAGCCGCAACACAACAACACTACCCGAACTTATGACACCCAAATACAAGCGCATAGTGCTCAAGCTGAGCGGAGAGGCCCTCAAAGACGTTGCCAAGGGCGAGCCTTTGGACCCCGCAATACTGCAGAACCTCGCCGTGGAGCTCAAGGAAGTCCACGAGATGGGCGTGCAGATATGCCTTGTGGTCGGCGGCGGAAACATCTTCAGGGGCCTCGGCGGTTCCGAAAAGGGCGTGGACAGGACCACGGGAGACTACATGGGAATGCTCGCAACCGTCATCAACGGGCTCGCGCTCATGAACGCGCTTGAAAAGGAGGGGGTCGACGTCCGCGTGCAGACGGCCATCCCCATGGAGAAGGTTGCCGAACCCTTCATCCTGCGCCGCGCAATAAGGCACCTCGAAAAGGGCAGGATAGTGATATTCGTGGCGGGCACGGGCAATCCGTATTTTTCCACCGACACCACGGCGTCATTGCGCGCCAGCGAAATCCAGGCGGACTGCATACTCAAGGCCACCAAGGTTGACGGCATTTACGACAAGGACCCGAACAAGTTCAAGGACGCCGTAAAGTACGACAGCATCTCGTACCATGAGGCCATCTCAAAGCGCCTCGCCGTCATGGACAGCACCGCGTTTTCAATGTGCATGGACAACAAACTGCCGATTATCGTTTTCGACATGAACTCGCGCGGCAACATCAAACGCGCCGTCATGGGCGAGGACATGGGCACTTTGGTCAGCTGATTTTAACAAGAAAGGCAAATTATGGATCTCCAGACAGAACTTAAGAAAATTTCCGAAAGCATGGCGAAAGCGGCCGAGTATACCGCCCATGAGTTCGACACAATCCACACCGGCAAGGCTTCGCCCTCCATGGTTGAAAACGTCATGGTGGAAGTCTACGGCAGCTCCATGCGCCTCAAGGAAGTGGCCGCAATCACCACGCCCGACGCCAATACAATACGCGTGCAGCCGTGGGACAAGGGCGCCCTCAAGGACATCGAGCGCGCGATACTCGCCGCCAACATCGGCTTCACTCCCGCCGTCATGGGAGACGCCGTGCGCTGCCCAATCCCACCGCTTTCCGGCGAACGCCGTAAGGAGCTTGTCAAAGTCTGCAGCGAAATGTCCGAACAGGGCAGGGTGCGCGTGCGCACAATCCGCCGCGACGCCATGGAGGCCATCAAGAAGGCCCAGAAGGACGGCGCCATAACGGAGGACGACCTCAAGCGCGCCGAAAAGGAAGTGCAGAACCTTACGGACAAATTCACCGCACAGATAAACAAGGACCTTGAGGCGAAGGAGCAGGAACTGCAGAAAGTCTAGTTTCTGCACACTCTATCTTGTATGGCAGGCGGAAGTTCATCCAAACGCAGGGTTGTTGTAAAGATCGGCACGGGCGTGCTCACGCGCGACGTGGGCCGCCTTGACGAGGCGCGCATGGCGGCGATATGTTCGCAGATTGCGCAGCTTCGCGCGCGCGGCATGCAGGTGATACTTGTGAGCTCCGGCGCCGTCGGCCTAGGCATGGGAAAGCTCGCGCTCAAGGCGCGGCCCAAAAAGCTTTCAAGCCTGCAGACCTGCGCGGCGGTGGGCCAGGGCATTTTAATACAGACCTGGGCCAAGCTTTTTGAAAAGCATTCACTTGTGGTAGCCCAGCTTCTGCTCACGCGCGACGACGTGGATTTTTTAAACCGCCACAGGGCGCTCAAGGATTTGCTCGACGAGCTTCTTGAGCGCGGCATAGTGCCCGTCATAAACGAGAACGACTGCGTCAGCGCGGCCGAACTCAACATAAAATTCGGCGACAACGACGTGCTAAGCTCCCTTGTGGCCACGCTCTCAAAGGCGGACGACCTAGTCATACTCTCCACCGCGCCCGGCCTCATAGACATAGGCGGCACAGACGAGGTGATACCGGAAGTTGCGGACATAAATTCCGTGCGCTCAAAAGCCATGGGAACGCAGAGCGCCACGGCAGTCGGCGGCATGATTACGAAGCTGCGCGCGGCCGATATCGCGACGGCTTCGGCCTGCGGCGTGTACATCGCAAGCGGCGCGGAAGACGGCGTGCTGACCGACATTTTCGACGGCAGGAATCCGGGAACATATTTCGTTCCGGCCAAAAACGCAACAAGTTCCAAAAAACGCTGGTACGCGTATTTCGGCAAAAGCTCCGGCCAGCTCGTCATAGACGCGGGCGCGGAATACGCCATGCGCAACCGCGGAAGCTCCCTGCTGCTTGCGGGCGTCAAAGAAGTCAAGGGCGCATTCCCCAAGGACGCGCTTGTGGAGATAATTTCGGAAGGCACCAAAAACACCCTCGCGCGCGGCATAGCGCGCATGTCTTCCGATGAAATGCAAAAGGGCCTTTCCCTCGCCAAAAAGGGCGGAGAGGGCAAAAGCGATGTCGCCGTGCACCGCGACAATCTGGGGATGGTTTAAAATTTAATATGGATACGGATACCCCCGCAAATTCCTCCGTGCAGGTGGAGCTCAAACGCGAGTGCCCCGCAATGCTCATCCCTTCAGGCATGAAGGTGACCCTTGCCGCTGGAACTCAGGTCTCAATCACATACAGGCTGGGCGGCAACTTCACCGTGACGGGCCCCTTCGGTATGGCGCGCATAGACGGCGCGGATGCCGACGCCCTCGGAGAAGACACACAGGCGCAGGGCGAAAAAGCGGAGCCCTCATCCGGTTTTCCTCCGCCCTCAACTGACGATTTGTGGGAGACCGCCAAGACGGTATTTGACCCCGAAGTCCCCGTCAACGTCGTCGATTTGGGTCTGGTCTACCGCCTCGAACTCGTCAAAACCGATGACGGAAAAAACGAAGTCGAAGCCGACATGACCCTCACCGCGCCCGGCTGCGCCCTCGGCCCCATGATAGCCGACGATCTCCGCCTCCGCCTCGAATCCGTCCCCGGCATCTCCAAAGCCCAGGTCAACATCGTCTGGGACCCCCCGTGGAATCAGGATATGATAACCCAAGAAGGCAAGATGATACTCGGCCTCATTTAGTTTTGGCGCGCGCTTTTGGCGATAAATCCATCCCCTTCAAAAGGCCCACACTGGTCATGTAGTATTTCTACACTCCCACTGTGGGCCTTTTTTGCGAATGAATTTCTCATCCAAAATCACTGCGCCAAAACGATACTTGCGCTTTTTTCAGAAAATCATCTTCGCTTAAGCAAGACGCGCATGGAGCGCGTTTGAAATTAAAGTCAAAGGCGGAATTAGAGCATATACGGTTTAATTTGTCGTTTTGTGCGGCGTTGGCCGTGCGCAAAGCGCAAGGTTGCTGTAAAAGGCATATTAAATGCGCTTTGCGCGCTAAAGCCCTCCATGCCGGTTTTGCTCCTAGTCAGGGCGTCCGTCCAGCCACCGTCGCAAAGCGCGACAGCATCGGGCTTCCCATTCGCCGCAAAAATGTATCTGTGGCCTGCTAAAATTTCCATAGTCATACGCCAACTTAAACCGTATATGCTCTAGGTTTTTCGGGGATCTGCAAATGCTTCAGAATCGGCTTGCCATGCGCGCGGGCTTTTTATTTAGTATATCCGATATTTACACCCTTATGAGCAGAATATTTGCAAAAATTTTCCTGACGCTTGTCACGTTTTTTATTTGCGCGCAGGCTGGCGCGCAGGCAACAAAGATAGTGGGTAGCGACGTCGTCGGCCCCGTGCTCATGCGCGCCGTGGGGGCGTCCATGAAAAAGTCAAACCTCACTGCGGAGCCGCTGTTTACAGGAACGCGCACGGGCGTTGAAGACCTTTCGAAAGGCCTGGCGGATATCTGCATAATCGCAGTGCCAAAGGGCGGCGCGATGCCGGAGGGCGTCATTACCGTCCCAATCTGCCACCAGGCGGCGGTTGTAATTGTCAACAACCAGAATCCCATTGAGGAAATTTCGTTCGACACTCTCATGGGCATTTACGGGAAGTCGGCGAATCCTCGCATAGAATCGTGGGTTGAGGTTTCAAAGAGCGCCGCATCTTTGCGCACTATTTTTCCTGTCGTCACAAATTTCATGGACAACCTTGTCGTGGAGCTTTTCAAATATTCCGTGCTCAAGGGGGACGACCTCGGCCCGTGGGTCAACGTCTCCAAGTCGCGGATGGACGCGTTCAACACCGTTAAGACGAACAATCTGGCCGTGTCTATAGTCGGGAAGCCAGAGGCGAACGCGGTGTACAAGGTTCTTTCGGTTTCCACCGGCGCGGGGCAGTTCGCCTTCAAGCCCACCGCCGAGACCATCCACACCGGAGACTACCCCATGGTTCTCAACTTTTATCTGGCGTTCAAGAAGGAAAACTACGCAAAGCTCAAGCTCATCGTGGCGAGTTTTCTTTCCGACGAAACCGCCAAAAGCATAGACGCGGGAGACTTTTATTCGGTACCGCAAAATTATAGAAAAAGATCCATTTTGGAGCTTGACATAATGAAGTAAGGCTTCATTGTCTGCACACATAATTTTTTAAGCGGGCGTAGCTCAATTGGCAGAGCGTGACCTTGCCAAGGTCGAGGTTGTCGGTTCGAACCCGATCGCCCGCTCATTTTAAAGGCCTCTCAACCATCACGGTTGGGAGGCCTTTTCGTATGACCTCAACGGGTGAGAAGCCGAAGCTTCGACAGCGAAGGTGCGCGGCAGCGCAGCCTTGCGCGCAGGGGAGTTCAAATGGCGTGGATTAGTCAGAGCCTTATTAACCTTGCAAATACCGACTATAAGCGCTCTAATGCCTGAAAATGCGTTCGCGGGAATGCGGATGCTGCGGAACAGTTTCCTTCCGGAGCTGTCCGCCATGCAGAATATTTCGACTCCAAGGACATCATGCAGGAAACGCAGGAAATCGCATCGGATTTTGAGGATTGGGTGGTAATGGGGCTCGTCCTTGCGGCGGCCTTTGGCGCTATGTTTGCGTGGCTTTTGTTCAGCCTGCATAGGAAGAATATGAAGGACGGAGCGCCTGCGGCCAAAATAGACATGGTTGCGCGCAAGCCGGAGCGCAGATACTTCATAGTATTCACTTCAAAAGTTTCAATCATAGCCGCGCATCTGTCGCAGAAATGTGAAAATTTCTCGAAACAGCAGTGCGAGGAATTTCTTCTCACGCTCTTCTTCTGCAAAGTTGTGCTTGCGCGTCCGGACATGAAGGGAAGGGCGCATGAATTGGCGCAGGCCATGCTTGAATTTTACGCGAAAGCGAAAGGCTACAAGGAGGACGTTTTAGGCGGCCTTATTTCGCGTTCGGAAAAGTGCCTTGAAAACGACGGGGACGGCATAGAGGAGCTTTACTTCGGTGAGGATTTCAGAAAATCCACGCCCAAAGAATTTTTGGAGTACCTTGATTCCGCTCTGAAAAAGGAAATCCCTCCCATCCTCGCGGAACTGAAATCCGCAGTGAAGTGAGGATACGGAACGTCTCTTCTTTTTACGCGTAGTTTGGGGTGCGCTAAAAACAAAAGTTTTTCTCAGCGCCATTTCTTTAGGCCCCTTATTCTCGTTTGCTCCTAAGGCAAAAATTTGGTCTCCAGCTTTTGTGCGTAGCTGCCAGAAAGCCGCCCAAACTCTGTGTTTGAGCGGCTTTCAAAATGGTGGTGGGGGCCGGTTTCGAACCGGCGAACGGTTACCCGAACGGATTTACAGTCCGCGCCCTTTAGCCACTTGGATACCCCACCGTTGCTAAAATGAAGTTGCGAATCTACCTACTTTTGCCTCTTTGCCAAGTCTTTTTTCCAAAAAAATGAACATCGCTTTTTGTGCGGGGATTTTGAACGGATTTGCGGCCTGCGTAGCGCTAGTGCATGCGGAGATTTTGTTGCCTGATGAGCATCCGAAAAGGCGCGTTCCGTTCGGCGGATAAGCGCTAAAGGCACGCATTGCGCGGCAAACACTGTAAGCGGGCTGGGGAACATTTCGGGCGTTTGCAAAAAATATTTGTCTGGCAAAAAAATCATTACGTTTTTAGATTTCTGTTAAATATATGAAAACGCATCAACTGAATAAACTCCCTATTGCGGCGCTGCTTCTGGCCTGCGCGCTGGTATCATCTTGCTCGGCGTCGGGCGGCATGGACCGCTTTGACAAATCCGGCGCGGTGGATCTGCGCAAGGCCTCGAACGGCTGCATCAACGACGTCCTGCCAAAAGGAAACGTCAAGACCGGCGGCGCGGATGCCTCGCGCAAACTGATATTCCCCAAGTTTGAAAAAATGTGGTTCGCCTCCGCCGACGGCATGTATTCTGAAAAATTCCCCTACACGGCCAACCGCCTCAACCCCTGGATAATGGGGCCGGACTTCGCCAGGGAATTCGACAAATCCCCCTCGCAGGACGCCGTGTACGTCAGCGCCGGTCGCAACGGGGAGTACGCGCTGCTCAAGCTTTCGGACGGGAACTACATGGCGCTTCTTCCCATCACAGGCGCGCGCTCAATGGCGTGGATTTACGCGGACAAGTCCGGCGAGATGTTTTTGAAGGCGTCGAATTTCGGCACGGAAAATCTGGAAGGGCCCATTCCGCTCATGGCCGTGGCCACCGAAAAGAGCCCATATGACGCCGTCCGCAGGGTCTGGGAAATTGCGATGGGGCACCCCGAGGTTAAGGGCCGCATGAAAAATATTTCGGAGAAAAAATATCCGGAGCAGTTCAAGTACCTCGGCTGGTGCAGCTGGGAGCAGTACAAGAAGGACATCACGCTGGACCTTCTTTGCGACACCGTCAAAGGCATAGAAAAAAGCGGCGTTCCCGTCAGGTGGTTTCTTGTGGACGACGGATTCCAGACGCAGTCCGGTCTGCGCCTTAAAAGCTTCAAACCCGAAGAAGCAAAATTCCCCGGAGGCTGGGAAAAGCTTCTCGCGCTGCGCAATCCGGAAAAGGTCAAATGGTTCGGTCTATGGCACTGCTATTACGGCCTTTGGACGGGCATAGATTTGGAGAACGACTTCGGCGCGCTCAATGAAACCTTCATAAAAAGCGATGCAAAAACGCTCGTGCCCGGCGCCACGAAGGACGGAGCAAAGAAGTTTTACGACGCCTTCATGGGTTCGGTTGCGGACTACGGTTTTGACTTCGTGAAGATTGACGTGCAGACCGGCTACATCAACAAGGCCCACGCTTCGGCAAACGCGGTTGAGGCCAACAACTGGTGTTCCGAGGCGCTTGAAAACGTCTGCAACGAGCGCCTGGGCGGCCTTATCAACTGCATGGCGCACAACGGCGCTACCTTCTTCAACGCCAAGCACAGTTCCATAATAAGGTGCTCGGTGGACTATTTCAAGGGCAGGCCCAACACGGCAAAATCCCACCTCTACCAGTCATACCAGAACACGGTGTGGCTTGGCCACCTCTATTGGCCGGACCACGACATGTTCCATTCGAGCGATTCCGCGTCATCGAAGGACATGGCGGTTTCCAAGGCGCTCTCCGGCGCGCCCGTCTACCTTTCGGATTCCCCCGACCATTTTGTGAAGGAGCTCATCATGAACCTCTGCTATGATGACGGCGAAATACTCCGCCCGCTCGCGCCCGCCGTCCCGCTTCCGGAGAGCATATTCATGCAGCCGCTTTCAAATAAAAAGAACGCGTACAGGGTGATAGCTCCGCTGGCAAACGGGAGCACTGCGATAATGCTGCACAACCTCTGCCAGAGCCCCGATAGGAACCCCGTGTTCAAGAACGGCATGAGCCTTACGACGGCGGAGCAGCATGTGGATGCCGACCCGAAAATCCCCGTCAAGGCGTGGGTTTCGGAGGGCGACTACGAACTCTCCGGCGTGATGATGCAGCCGAAGGCCGAAAGCTGGAAGGCTCCGAAAGAGGGCCTCGTATGGTATGACTGGTACGCGAAAAAGGGCGGCAAGCTGAGCGGAAAAGTCGAATTCACCATCGAAAAACCGCTCGACGGGAAGCTCATACTTCTCTGCCCAATTCGGGACGGCTGGGCGCTTGTGGGGCTGACAAAAAAATTCCTCTCCCCCGCGGCCATTGAGAAGTTCGAGACAACGCAGAATTCCTGCTCCGTGAAGATGCGCGAGGGTGGGGAGTTCGCCGTATATTCGGTTTCCAAGCCGAAGTGCGGCGGAGTGGAGCTCACCCCGCTGGGCGGGAATCTCTGGCTTGGCGTTTCCAAAAAAACCGAGTTCACGCTGACGCGATAGCGCGGCCAACGTAAGCTCAGATTATCACGCATTAAAAAAGGCGCGCCATTGCGGCGCGCCTTTTGTTTTCAGAATGTGAAAGCCTATTTCCTCATCCTTCTGCGGTACGCCGCAAAGGCCAGGGCGACTGCGCCGAATATCGCCGCGTACGTGGAGGGCTCCGGAACCTGCGTGAAGGCCAGCGTTATTGAGCCGGTGTTCAGGAAGTCCATCGCGGAAATCCAGCTTGATATGTCGTTCTCGCCTGCGGCAAGCTCCGCGAGGACGGAGCCGCCCTCGGAAGAAAGCAGCTGCACTTCCCATGCCGCGGCGACGTCGTACGAAAGCGTTATGGAAAGCACCGCGTCCGCGTCCATCGTTATGGAGGAATTGTCGTTAACCTCGAAGAGCTTGTAGGTTGTTTCGCCGTCCATGAAGTTTCCGAAGGCGTCTTCGCCCTTGATTTCAACCTCTATCTTCGTATTGGCCTGGAAGGCGAGGGTGGCGTTGTTTGCAAGAGACACCTGGTCATAATTCGCGCCCGCAACCACGTTTCCGCTTCCGAATATTTCCATCTTGAGAGTTGTGGGGGAGCTGCCGTCGAGCATGCCTTCAAAGGAGGTCTGCACGCCGGAGAAGGTGATTTTCTCCGGCGAGTTGCCCGGGGCGTAGACGCCGTTGAATATGATCTTCTGGCCGGAATTGTCGCCGATGAAGTTCGCTTTGCCCTGCGAGTTGCCGCTGATAACGAGTTCGGAATCTCCCGAGAGGACGACGTCGTTCTGGAGCTTTACGCTGCCCTGCGTGGCGTCGATTTTTGAATGGGTGTCCGCAACGGCTATCTGCGCGTTGACTTCGACGGTTGAGCCCGCCGCCACGCTGATTGCGGCGCTTCCTTCAACGGAGGAGGCCAGGGCCACTTCCGAAGTGGAGGATATCACGCCGCCGCTTACTTCCACGTTTCCGCCGAGAACCACGCCGCTGACGCTTCCGCTTTCGCCGCCGAGGTTGAGCGTGCCGCCCGCAATCACGAGGTGAGAGTCTTCCGCGATTGTCAGAGAGCTGCCCACGTTGAGGGTTGCGCCCGCGTCGATTTCAAGCGTGGTGCCGCTGATTGTGCTCACCTGGTCAACGCTCGTGGAGCCGATGTTGAGGGCGATGGTGCCGGCTTCAACTTCAAGCTTCGTCTGCTGGCTTTCGGCGTCTTTCTTGATTTCCGCCTTGGCGGTCTCGTCGCCATGGGTCTGCGTGAGTGTGATGGTGTCCTTGAACTTGACCTTGTTGCCGTCTATCTCGCCGTCGATTTCGAGGCCGCTGGTGTTTACGAGGTTGAGGGCTATGCCCGTGTTCGCGTCGCTGTAAACCGTGGTTTCTGAACCGATGAGCTTTGCGAGGTCAACGTTATTATATATGTCCACGTTCATCGAGGATACGCCGCTGATGACGCCGTCGAATATAGTCTGACCGAGGTTCTGCGAGGATACGAAGGCCGTGAGGCTGCCGCCCTCCATTGTCACGTCGCCTATGATCATGCCCGCGTTCTCAAGCTTTGAGCCTGCGCCCGCAAGATAGACGTCTCCCGTTATCGTGGAATTGACTATGGACACGTTTGAGCCGTCGCCCTTCGCATAGAGCGCGTAGGCCGCGTAGTCCGCGGTTTCAGTTGAGGCGCTCACCGTCGAATTCACAATTTCAGCGGTGATGGAGCCTTCGGCAAAGAAGGCGTACGCGCCGGCGGGCTCCGCCATTATCGAGCTTGTCTTAAGCTGTCCGTTTGCGTGCGCGCTGATGGAAGAATCGCCCACTTTGGCGTTTATATCGCTGAGGGACAATACCGCGATGGAATTCGCCGCGCCGCTGCCGGCTTCGCCGTCCACGCTTATTGACGAGCCCTTAGCCATGTTCAGGGTAAGGTCTTTGTCGAATGAGGTCACTCCGTAGCTTTCAGTGGTATAGCAGCTGGCCGTTGATGTCCGCGCGTTTATGGTTGAATTGCTCATGCTGACGGAAGCGCCCTCGTAGGCGGTAATGCCTTCGGCGCGCACACGGGTTGCGGAAGCGTTTGCGCTCGTATTTATGGAGGAATCCTTCATGTCGGCGTTAATGTTCCAGCCGTAGGCGCCCGTCGCCTGTGAAAGGCCCCCATCCGCGCTCGTTGAAGTCATGCTTATCGCCGAATTGCCGGACATATTGATGTTGGCGGAATCCGCATTGAACGCCACGATGCCGTCGCTCCACGCTTTTTCCGAGCTTTCAATCTTGCCGCCGTTTTTGATGTTCACGTTGAGTGCGCCGCCTATCGCGCCG
>JAVBSZ010000065.1:0-22628 GCA_031556415.1 Opitutales bacterium
TTTCGGGCACGGAGGAGTTCTCCTTCGTCACCGCGTACGAGCCCATATACGACATCTCAAGAAACGTCATCGGCATGCTTTCCTACGGAATGACGAGCGACTTTTCCTCATTCATCTGCGACTATCTCCAGACGCAGAGGATAGCTTCCAACGGCTACATCTGGGTGATAGAGACGGGCGCGCAGGGGGCCGCAAAAGTCAAGGTCAGCAAGAGCGCGGACACCAGCCTGCCCTTCTCAAGAACAGGGGAGCGCAGCGTCTCGCAGATAAGGTTTGACCGGTTTTTGGACAGGGCCAAGGCCCTTGAAAAGGGAGACATCGGCATAGAAAAATTCTCCGTGCCCAGCGCCGACGAGGCCGCGGGCGGAGAGATGATAGTGGCCTACACCTATTACGAGCCCTGGGGATGGCTCATAGGCGTCAACGTCTACCAGAAGGATTTCACGCATTTAAGCCGCGCAATAAGCGCCCAGGCCGACAAGCTGCTGCGCAACATGTGGGCCGCCTCAATGCTGGTGCTGCTGCTCACCGCCGCCATAGCGTGGAGGGTGTCGGCGCGCATGTCCGAACCCTTCTCCGTGCTGCTGCGCCTCACAAACCATTTGAAGAGCGGAAACATAAAGCTTGCCGAGGAAAGCGCGCGGCAGATAGGCATGCTCAAGCGCAGCAACGAGAGCAACATCAAGGCCATGCTGCGCCTCAGTCTCAAGATGATAAGGACGCTTTCTGGGCTGATAGCCAAGGTGCGCGCCTCTTCGCTGATGCTCGTCAAAAATTCCGCGGACATTTCAAGCGGGGTCTCCGGAATAGAGGAGGCGGTGGCGGCGCAGACGGAGGGCATACTCAAGTCAAGCCGCGCAAGCCGCGCAATCACGCTTTCCTCGAACAGGCTCACCGACGAGGCGGGAGTCTCCGCCCAGCGAGCCTACGCGGCCATGGAGCTCGCCAAAGGCGGCATCAAAGACCTCGCAAACCTCAAGGAAAATTCCGAAAACCTCACGGAGGCGGCGGGCGCGATATCCTCAAAGCTTTCCATAATCGCGCAGAAGGCGCAGGCCATAGGCGCGATAGTCTCCGCGATTTCCGCCATCAGCGAAAAGACAAGCCTGCTGAGCCTCAACGCGGCGATAGAGGCGAGCAAATCCGGCGAATTCGGCAAGGGCTTTGAGACGGTCGCCGAACAGATTAAAGGCCTCGCCGCCAAGACGGCCGCATCGAGCATACAGATGAAAAGCATGGTGCGCCGCATGCAGCAGTCTCTTGACTCCGGCGAGAAGGAGGTCGGCGGCTTCTCCGTAAAAGTCTCCCGCGCCTACCTTATTATAGAGGATGCCGACAGGAGCCTCGCCAAGATTATCGAGCAGGTGGGCCAGCTCGGCCCCAAATTCGAATCGCTCTCAAAGGGCGTCTCCGAACAGGCCGACAACGCCGCGCAGATTTCCGAAACGATGTCCGAACTCAGCGTCATGGCCCTCAACACGAAAGACAAGCTCGCGGAATTCAAGAGCGCCGCCGACGCCCTCAGCTCGACGAGCGAAGCGCTCAAGACGCAAATCTCCAATTTCAAAATCTGATTTTGGCGGGTGATTTTGCCGAATAACTGCGTTTGCTTCGCGCGCCCGACCGCTTACGTACATCAGTACGCTACGCGCCCGTGCGCACTTCGCAAGCCTCGTTCTTCATCCAAAATCCCCGCCGCCAAAACGGGAAAGCAAATTTTTCAGACAAAACTAATGTGCACTCCTGCCCGCTCACATCCTTGCGCCTGCTTCTGCATCCAAAATAACTCCGTAAAAAAACGGAACACCTTTGGTTCGCGCCTTCATTCCAAATCATTGCGCCAAAACGGGAGAGGAAGTTGCGAGTTCAATAACTCCGTGAAAACGGGTAATGTCTCCTTAAGTGAATCAAAAAAGAAAAAAGCGGAAAATCACCTTAGATTCAAGATGGGACGGACATCTAAAATAGTTGAAAAAAAACCTTGCAGTGGGGGTGAATAGCTATTTAGTTGCTCGTTTTTCTTAAAGTTATAAAAGATGAAAGCTACAATTAAAATACAGGGCAAGCAGCTTACCGTTACGGAAGGCGACATCGTGTTTGTGAACCGCTTTGTCGGCTCCAACGCGGGAGACTCCATTGCCATCAATGAAGTCCTCATGCTCGGCGAAGGCGCCGGCGCAAAGTTCGGCACGCCGCTTGTTGACGGCGCCAGCGTGAGCGTCAAGGTTCTCGAGAACAAGCGCGGCAAGAAGGTCGACATTTTCAAAAAACACCGCAGGAAGGGCTATGAACGCAGGCGCGGACACCGCCAGGAACTTTCTGTAATCAAGGTAGAATCCATCAAGGGCTAATTGAAAGGCACAATTCATGGCACATAAAAAAGGTCAGGGAACATCAAGGAACGGCAGAGACTCCAAGCCGAAGATGCGCGGCGTCAAAAAGTACGGCGGCGAAGCCGTCGTTGCCGGCAACATCATAATCCGCCAGTGCGGCACCAAAATCCGCGCGGGAGAGAATGTGGGCATGGGCAGGGACTTCACCCTCTTCGCCCTTTCCGACGGCACAGTGAAGTGGGACGGCGCGCACAGGAAAGTTTCCGTAATCGCCTAAGCCGCACCAATAAAATTTTAGCCCTCCCAACGGAGGGCTTTTTTTTGCGCCTTAAAGGCGCCAAGGTGCCGCTTACCCAGGGGGCTTTCGCCCCCTTCGTATTGGGTGCCAGGGCACCATCTTATTAGGGGGCTTTCGCCCCCTTCGTATTGCTTCGCAATGACTACCCCCTTCACAATCCAAATGAAAAACGAGACTCCGTTTGACTTTATTCATACACGCGCTACAAGCGCGTCTTGCGACTCACCGCGTAAGCGGCATCAGAAAACAACTTCAGCTTGCTATCTGTTTTGGCTGAACGATTTTCGATGAAGAGCAAGGCGCAAGGATGTGAGTGGACAGGAGTGTACATTAAGTACATGACTGGTCACGAATCGTCCGAAGCAACGCCGCTATTCGCGAAAAGCGTCAGCCAAAATGCGGGCGCGGGAGAGAGCTAGGTCTATATTCTCCGCCACATTCTCCTCTCCAAGCCTCTGGATGAAGCCGGATTTTTTCATTATCTTGTAGGGCTGGGAGTGGGCGCCGCTGATGACAAGGGCTATGCCCTGGGCGGAGAGCTTGAGGCGTATACGCTCGAGGGCGGCGAGGGCGGTGGCGTCCATGGCCTGGACGGTGCGCATCCTTATAATAATGACTTTTGGGGGAGTGGCGCTTTTGCCGAGTATGTTTTCAAGCTTGTCGGCCGCGCCGAACATGAGCACGCCGAAGACCCTGAAGACGACGACGCCCGCGGGGACGTCCTTGCCTTCGAGGGAGTCCAAATGCGTTTCGTGCTCCTGCTGCTGGTCGAGCTGGGCCACTTCCGTCGTCCTCGAAACCCTGCTGATGAAGAGCATGGCGGCCAGCAGCATGCCGATTTCCACGGCGACTGTCAGGCCGAAAACCACCGTCAGAAGGAAGGTGATGAGGTAGACGGAGGCGTCGCTTTTGGGCATGCGCTTCATCATTTTGAATTCGCTCCACTCGCCCATGTTGTAGGCGACGACGAAGAGCACCGCCGCAAGACAGGAAAGCGGTATGTACTTTGCGTATGGGGCCACGACGAGCAGTATGAGCAGCAGCGTCAGTGCGTGGATGATGCCGGCTACCGGCGTTTTTGCGCCGTTTTTGACGTTGGCGGCGGTGCGCGCAATCGCGCCCGTGGCGGGTATTCCGCCGAAGAAGGGGACCACCATGTTGGCTATGCCCTGCCCTATGAGCTCCTGATTTGAATTGTGCTTCTCCTCAATAAGGCCGTCGGCCACGACGGCGGAAAGGAGGGATTCTATCGCGGCCAAAATCGCGATTGTTATGGCGGGGGAAATCAGGTATTTGATTTCGGAAAATTTGATGTCCAAAAATTTGAACTCCGGAAAGGCGGAGGAAATCTCTCCGAACTTGCTGTGTATCGTTTCAACGTCGAGGCCTATGAAGGCGGAGGCGAGCGTGGCCAGAACTATCGCCACAATTGAGCCCGGAACGCGCGCGGCGAGCTTCTTTGGCCAGAACCATATCAGCGCCACGCAGCCTGCGGACATCAGCGTGGCCGTGATGTTTATCGACGAAAAATTCCTGTACGCGAGGCGCAGCGTGTCAACGAAGTCTTCAGAATTCTCGGGGAAAGTGAAGCCGAAGAAGTCCTTGAGCTGCGTGGAAATTATGAGCACGGCGATGCCGTTTGTGAAACCTATCGTCACGGGGCGCGGTATGTAGCGTATGACGCTGCCCATCTTGGCAAAGCCCATGAAAAGAAGCATGCCGCCCGCTATGAAGGTTGAAATTGCAAGCCCAGTGTATCCGTACTGGTTGACGATGCCAAGAACGATTATGACGAAAGCTCCTGTGGGCCCGCCTATCTGCACCTTTGAGCCGCCGAAGAAGGAGATGAGGAAGCCCGCTATGACCGCGGTGATGAGGCCCTGCTCGGGCTTCACGCCGCTTGCTATGCCGAAGGCCATAGCAAGCGGAAGCGCGATGATGCCCACGCTGATACCCGCGCCAAGGTCGGCGCCGAAGGTGCGCAGATTGTAGCCCTTGAGGCATTCAAACAGCTTGGGCTGAAAACTTAGCTTAAAACGCTTCATAAAAAATGGGAGAGAAAATCACTTTTGCGGATTGAAATCAACATATTTTAAGCAAAATTCGGCAGATGCCATCCTGCGCCGAAAGGCAAATTTATTTGACAAGCCTGCGTCCGCTTCTAGTTTTTAGCGCAATTTTTATGAACTGGCAAAGATTCCAAAAGTATTTTCTCAATTTGAAAGAATTGGGATTCAGTCTCGACGTTAGCCGCGTGCAGTTTGACGACGGCTTCTTAAAGTCCATGGAAGGCAGGGCCGCAAAGGCCGTGGCCGACATGAAGAGCCTCGAAGGCGGCGCAATCGCCAACCCCGACGAAAAGCGCATGGTGGGCCACTACTGGCTGCGCGCCCCCAAGCTCGCCCCCAACGCGGAAATCCGCGCGGAAATTGAAGGCACGGCGGCGAAGATAAAGGACTTTGCGGCAAAAATCCACTCCGGAGAAATCTCAGGCAAGGGCGGAAAGTTCGAGAACATACTCTGCATAGGCATAGGCGGGAGCGCGCTGGGCCCGCAGTTCGTTGGCGAGGCCCTTTCAAAGCCCGCGCAGGACAAGATGAAGGTCTACTTCCTCGACAACACCGACCCCGACGGCTTTGACCTCGTCTTCGAAAAGATAGGAGAAAAGCTCGCCAACACGCTGGCGATAGTCACCTCGAAGTCCGGCGGCACGCCGGAGCCGCGCAACGCCATGCTCGAAGCCATGGCCAAATACGAGGCCGCGGGGCTGGACTTTGCTAAGCACGCAGTCGCCACGACCGGCGAAGGCAGCCAGCTGCACAAATTCTCAACGGAAAAGGGCTTCATCGAATTCTTCCCCATGTGGGACTGGGTGGGCGGACGCACAAGCGAGTTTGCGGCCGTCGGCCTGCTTCCGGCGGCGCTCCAGGGCATAGACATAGACGCCCTTTTGGAAGGCGCGCGCCTCATGGACGAAGCCACCCGCAACCCTGACTGTCTTAAGAACCCCGCCCTGCTCATGGCGCTGATGTGGTTTTTCTGCACCAATGGAAAGGGCGAAAAAGACCTAGTCATGCTCCCCTACAAAGACAGGCTGCTGCTCCTTTCAAGATACCTGCAGCAGCTCATCATGGAGTCCCTCGGAAAAGAGCTGGACCTCGACGGCAAGGTCGTCGAACAGGGCATTTCCGTGTACGGCAACAAGGGCTCTACCGACCAGCACGCGTACGTCCAGCAACTGCGCGACGGCGTTGACAACTTCTTCATCACCTTCATCGAAGTCCTAAAAGACAGGGCTTCAGACAGCATATTTGTGGAGGACGGCATCACCAGCGGAGACTATCTGCAGGGCTTTCTGCTTGGCACGCGCGAAGCCTTGAGCGCCAAAAAGCGCAACAATATGACAATCACGGTGTCGGAAGTTTCCGCGCAGACCGTCGGCGCCCTCATCGCACTTTTTGACAGGGCCACGGGCTTCTACGCGTCGTTTATAAACATCAACGCCTATCACCAGCCGGGAGTTGAGGCGGGCAAGAAAGCGGCGGGGGAAATCCTCAAAACCGAGAAAAAAATCCTCGATATTCTGGCAAAAAGCGGCAAGTCGCTCTCGATTGACGAAATCGCAAGTGAAATTATGCTTGATAATGGTCAGGAAATCGTATTTAAATTGTTGTCACATTTGGCAGCAAATCCTTCAAGGGGCGTCGTAGTTGATTCCGGAGAAGGGTTTGGAGCAAAGTTTAAACTGGAAAAATAATTATGAAATACCTCCCCCTAGTTTTAAAAGTAGTAGCAATTCTTGCCGCGGCCTTCTGCGTTTACGCGTGGATGGACACCAAAGGCCAAATCAAAACCTCCATGGAGCACATGAAGGATGTTTCCGGCGAAGACATCGTCACAAAGGCGTCCAATGTCCCCGGAATTATTGACACCCAGAAGAAAACCCAGGAGAGCCTGAGCAAGTCTGACGCCACACTCAAAACCACGCAGGCTAAAGTTGCGGAACTCAATTCCGACCTCGAAGCGGAGCGCGCAAAGAGCATACAGATAAACGGGGAGCTTCAGAAGAGGAGCACGGAGCTGCGCAACGCAAACACGTCGCTTGAAGCCTCCAAGAAGAAGGTTGCCGAGTCTGAAAGCACGATAGCCGCCCTCAAGCAGGAAATCGTCAACACCAAGGCGCTCATGTCCAAGACGGACGAAGCCGACGGCCTCAAAAAGAAGGTTGCCGCGCTGGAATCCGACCTTGCCGCAAAGGAAGCGGAACTCACCGCCGCCAACGCCAAGATCAAAAATTTCGAAGCGTCGGAGCTTGTGGAAGTCAAGGAAGTTGACCCCGTCACTGGCAAGGAAACCGTCCGCAAGGTCTACAAGACACCCTACGTCTCCACGGGCGATATCGCAACGGTTCTCGGCGTGCTCCCCGAAAAGGGCGCAAACGTCTTCGCTATCAACCGCGGCAAGAACGGCAAGCTTGAAACGGGCCAGAAGCTCCTGCTCAAAAGGGACGGCGTGAACATCGCCGAAGCCACCGTTGACGAAGTGTATGACGACTACAGCACGCTCATTTTCAACTCTCGCAAGTACATTCCCGAAACGATAGAAGCCAACGACCAGCTCGAACTTATCGGAATTCAGGACGCCGCACCTGCACCCGCTGCGGCCCCGGCTGCCGAAGCTGCGGAAAAACCCGCAGCAGCAGCTCCCACCGCTGAAGAACCCGCCGCACCCGCCGCCGAGTAATCAACTGGCACTTTCATGCGCAAGATTGTTTTAGCTTTTCTCCTCGCCCTTGGGGCCCTTGCCTTGGCCGGTTGCGAAACCGCCGAAACGGAAGGCGTCAAGCCTTCGCGCAATTCGGGCTCGGGCGGGGATCTGCCCTGGAACAAACCGGCCTCCTGGGAAGGCGGCCTTCCGGGCATGCCCTCTTCAATGCAGAGGCAGAATTAAAACGTCTTCCACGCATCCGCAAAAAAACCGCCGTATCGGCGGTTTTTTTTATTCGGCGCAGATTTTTATCCGCACGCACGGCGGCGCATGCAAAGCAATTAGGGCAAAAGTTCGCGAAATACAGTACGCAACTCCAAACTTTCACATAGCCGTTTTCGCTCTGTCATTTTGGATGATAAACGAACATTCAAAAGGCGTTGCGGACGGGAGTGGGCTGAAGCCCATGACTGGTCGTGACGCCTCTTGAAACGGAGTTCACCATCCAAAAGAACTTGCCAAAATGCGGACACTTGCTTGAGTTTTGACCTAGACGGCACCCCATGTTTTTTATTGCAAACGCGCGCGAACGCTGGATACTTCTCTTCCATGTTTTTTCTTAAAAAGGCGGGTTTGATTTTCGCTTGCGCCGTGGCGCTTGCGGTTGCTTTCACGCGCCTGCCCTCGCCCCTGAACGCGCAGGAAACCCCCTTTTTGAGCGAGGAGCTTTCCGCGCGCCAGAAGCGCATGGCGGAGATGACGCGCAGCGCGCAGCTCGCCATGAATTTCGGCCTCGGCTCCCTTGCGGAGATGATGGCCAAGTCCGTCATCTCCTCGCCGGACTCCTCGGCGGAAGATTTGGCAAACGCCAGAAAGACGCTCATCACGTCGCTGATTTCGCAGGGAAATTTTGAGCTCGCAAAGGCGCAGCTCGACGACGCTTCGGACAACGTATCGGACGACTATAACCTGATGCGCACCCTCACGGCTATAGGCCTTAACGATGTGCTCTCTGCGGAATACAACATTTCAAAGACGCTCGTGGCCAAGCTCTCCGAAGACATGCGCTCATGGTACTATTCCGCGCGCGGCTACATTTTCTACATGCAGGGCAAGTTTGACAGCGCTGAGAAAAACTTCAGGCGCGCGCAGGAGCTCGCCGTTACAAAGTACGCCCTTGCGGACGCCCAGATGGCGCAGAACCTCGCGCGGCTCACCGAAGGCTTGGACGACGGCCAGCTCACGCAGATGGCGCAGTCCCTTTCCGAAAAGGTGAACATATACCTTGGCACGCAGGCGGGCTTCGGCTTCGCAAAGCAGTACGCCATAGTGCTCAACAGGCTCGGGCGGGATGACGACGCCCTCAAGGTCATAGACGACCAGCTGCAGCTTCCCCTGATTTCGGATTCCGACGCGGAAGACCTCAAGGTGATTTCCGCCCTGATACTTTCCCCCAAGCCCGACAGGTGCAAGCCGGTGCTGCGTAGCATACTGATGAACACGAAGTCTCCAGACACCATGGAGTACTGCCTCAAGCTTCTGCGCGCATGCTTCGCGCAGGACGTTGCGGGGCTTTCCGAGATGCTCAAAGACATCCTCAAAAACGGCGCCGAAAGCGTGCGCGACAGAATACTTCTCGAACTCTCCTACTGCGCGGTGCAGAGCGCCAACACGGTGGAGGCGTCAAAATTCGCCAACGAGCTTTTGGAGAACTACCCGGGCTCGCAGTTCAAGAAGGACGCGCTCAGAATCCTCACGTGGGTGGTGTTTGCAAACCTCGACGGAGACACCACGAAATACCGCCTCGCCGCCAACTACCTGTTGAACATCTCCGCGCTTGAAACTTCTCCGGAGACGAGCGCGCATTCAAAGATGCTCGCCGCAGACTGCTATTTCAAAGACAGGGATTTTGACGAGGCCGGAACCATCTACGAATCCCTCCTTTCCTCCGGCCTGCCTAAGGCCGACCAAGGTGAAATCCTCGGCCGCGCGGTTGAGTCTTTCATGGATTTGGGAGACTACAAGAAGGCGCTCGCGCTGCTCGACGCCGCGTACTCTTCGGACAATTTCAATTCAGATGAAATCTGGCGCGCGGAATGGATACTCCTGACGCAGCTGCGCGCCAAGGGCCGCACGCAGGAGGCCGCAGACAGGATAGACGCCATACTTGCGGCACCGTCGAAAATGAAGGTGGGCTCCGTGCTTAGAATGCGCATGCTCTTCCTCCAGGCCAAGATGGCGGAGGAGGCCGGAGAGCACCCTAAAAGCGTTTCGCTTTGCGACAAGCTCATGGCGGAAATTTCAGGAATGAGGATACTGGAGGACGCGCAGAAGACGATGGACGAGCTCGCGGCAAGCACGCTGCTTCTCAAGGCGAAGTCCCTTTCGCGCCTGGGCAAGGACGAAACTGAGGGCGGCGCATTTGAAACCTACGCGCTGCTGCGCGAAAAATACCCCTCCACGGAGGCCGCGCACATCTCCTCGCTCTACCAGGCGCGCTCGCTGGCCTCCCTCGGCAAATACGCGGCGGCAGCGCAGCTTTGCAAGGCGCTTTCGGACAACTTCCCGCTCGGAAAATACGCGAGCATAGCGCTGTTTGAGGCGGCGCAGTTTGAGCGCCAGATAGGCTCAGACGCAAGCTACAAAAATGCGCTGGCGATGCTCGACAAGCTCTGCAAGGAGTATCCCTCAGACGGAAAAGTCTTTTACGCGCGCCTCATGGAGGGCGACATTTTAAGAATACTCAACATGTTCGCGGACGCGCGCAGCATGTACCTTGACGTCATCGCCAATTTCCCGAGCCACCCCGAAGTGTACCTGGCGAGCATGGCGCTGGGTGATTCATTCCTTGCGCAGAGCAACAAGGAGCTTGACGCCTCCGCAACCTTTGAGCGCCTCTACGCGCTTTCGTCGATACCGTTTGAGGCGAGGTCTGAAGCCGCCTTCAAATGGGGATTCGCCCTCAACCGCATGAACCGCAAGCGCGAGGCGTCGGAAGTGTGGTGGATCACAAGCAGGGACCTTCTCTCCGCAAACACGGAACCCTCCGTCAACGGGAAGTACTGGATAGGCCGCATGCTCATGGAACTCGGCAAAAACCTCGAGGAGCTCGGCCAGAAGACGGACGCGCGCAGGGCTTACGAAATGGTCGCGGAGAACAACCTCTCCGGCGCGCCGCTCGCCCGTAAAAAATTAAAACCCAACCAATAAGACGCAGATGGAAAAATTCCTGAACATACTCCAATCCGGCGGGCCGATGATGGTGCCGCTCGGCCTTCTGGCGCTCATCGGCCTCACGCTTTTTCTTGAAAGGCTTTTCTTCCTTCACAAGGGGCAGATAAGGGCCATGGAATTCGTCTCGGGCATAAAGGAGGCGCTCAAAAAGCGCAGGCTCCTTGAAGCGCTCACGCTTTGCGACGAAACGCCCGGGCCCGTCCCGAGAATCGTCAAGGCTGCGCTCGTCAATTCCGAAAGGAGCTTTGATACGATGCGCCAGAGCGTGCTCGCGCAGGCCGACGCCGAAGTGCCGCTTCTTGAAAGGCGCATAGCGGGCGTGCGGCTTGTTGCGAAAATCGCGCCCTACCTCGGCTTCATGGGCACGCTGCTGGCGCTTTTGAACATCTTTTTTGCGATGAGCAAAAGCGGCTCCTACGCGTCGGCCTCGGCTTTTTCCGCGGACGTCTACAACGCGCTCATCTCCACGGTTGCGGGCTTCGCGGTGTACATCGTGGCCGTCCTCTGCCACTCAATGCTTTTCAGCAGGATGAAGGCGATAATTTACGACATCCAATGGTCCGCCAATTCCATTCTCAAATTCATATCCGACGGCATGCCGGAAAACGAGGACATGCTTGAGGGCAACGGGGCGAAGTCTGAAAAATGAGCGAAGAAAGCCAGACATTTGAAGCCGTGCGCATTGCGGCCCCGAAGTACGAATCTCCCGCGCCGCAGGCCGTGGCGTTTTTGGACGTCGCACTCATAACCGCCATTTTCATCCTGCTGAGTTCCAGCTTCGTCATGGCGCCGGGCTTCGGGATAGACCTCGGCGGCGAGGCAATCTCAATTCCGGAATCCCTGCCGGACGCGCCGCTTGACGCAAGCGCGGTGAATTCGTCCGTAAGCGTGCTCAACGTGCGCGGGAATTCCATGATAATTTTCGAGGGCAAAATATATTCGCCGGAATCTTTCGCAAAGGAGATGAAAACTTACAAGGGCGAAGGCACGCTGCTTCTGAAGCTCGACAAGGGCGTGGATTCCCAGACCTTCCTGCACATCTGCCAGCTTGCAAAGGCCGCGGGCTTCAGCCGCGCGCAGCTCGCCGCCAAACCCGCGGAATACTGACAAGATGCCGGACGGGAAAAGCGCAGTCAAAAAGAAACCAATGCAGGACGCTCCGCGCGGGGCCCTGCTTAAGAGCTTTGTATGCGCCCTTGCGTTGACGGCGCTTTGCGCCTTCTTTTTCCCCAACGTGAAAATTCCGGATTTCGACGCGCAAAAAAAGCCCTCCTTCATGGCGCTTTCAGACGGCACACAGACGGCGCTGGACGCCTCCGGAGAGGAGATGGGAGACTACACCCCAATGTTCCTTCCCACAAAATGGAACTCGTCGTCGCGCATTGCCGAAAAATTTTCCGAACTGAATTTTGACAACGCGCTGCTAAAGGGCGCGAAGGCTGCGGACTTTGAGCCTAAGATGGACTTCCTTGGCGCGGAAAAGCCGGAGCCCTTGAACGAGTCCGCCATGAAAGTGGGCGCCCACAACTTCTTTGCGTCATTCGGCAGGGGCAAGGCCTCTGAAGTGAAAGGCGACGGGGGGAACTTCCTCTACGCCCACGTGGCGGATTTCAATTCGTCAAAGCAGATGGGCGTGCTGCGCATACCCGCGCCGGAGGGCGCAAACTCCGCGCTTTCCACGCCGTCCGCCTTCGCCGTGCAGATAGATTTGACGGGCTCCCCCGTCTCCCTCGTGGCGCTCGACAGGAACGACTCCGACGGCGCGGGCGCGCGCCTTATGGACACCCTGCTTGACGACAAGGCCTTCAGAAAGCTCCCCGCCGGATACTACAAAATCACCGTCACTCCCTAGAGCAATGAGGTTCAGAATTTTTGAAAGTTCCAGCGCGGGCAACTGCTCGCTACTTGAAACGGAGGACGCAAGCGTCCTCATAGACGCCGGCCTCGGCCTTAGAAAGACTGCGGCGCATCTGGCGGCGGCGGGAAAGAGCTTTGAAAGCCTGGACGCCATCTTCATCACGCACGACCACAAGGACCATTGCAAGTGCCTTGAATACGTATCACAATTCAGGAACCTGAAAATTTTCGCAAGCAAGGCTGCGGCGGAGGCCATAAAGTATTCCGTCAAAAACACCAAAGAGCTCAACTGGAAAACTTTTTTTGCGGACGACGTCTTCGAATTCCAGGGCATACGCATAAGCCCCTTCCCAGTCATGCACGACTGCGCCGAAACCGTCGGCTACGCCTTCCGCGCCGACGGCAAAACCCTCGTGTACGCAACAGACCTAGGCAAAGTCACCCATCTGGTGCGCGAAAATGCAAAGCGCGCAAACGTGCTGGTGCTGGAAAGCAACTACTGCCCCGCGCTTCTTGAAAAGGCCGAACGCCCCTACGAGGTGAAGCGCCGCATCAAGGGCCCCAACGGACACCTCTCAAACGAAAACGCAATAGAGCTCCTTAACGACCTCGACTGCGGGGTGGTTGAAAAAATCTTCCTCGCGCACGTTTCAAAGGAAAGCAACAGCCTCCCCCATATCGGAGACCTCCTGCGCGCCGGCGTCAGCGCAGACCTCCTTCCGAAAATCGAAATCATCTGCCCCTTCATGGGCAAAAGCGCCGTCTACGAAGGCTAAACGGCTGTTTAACGAGGGGTTGACATTTTGTTCCCCCACCGCCTTCGCGGCATGGTTTGCATGAAGAACGAGCATTGAAAAACCCGCAGAGGTGCGTGGCGTACAAGTGTACGTGAGCAGTCCTGCGGGTTTATTCAAGCGGAGTTGTCCGCCAGCTACTTTGGCCGCACGGTTTTGGATGAAAAATCAGGCGCAAAAAAAACTGCGGGCCGTAGCGTACTAGATGTACGTGAGGGTCGCAGTTTTTTTGCAACGAACTCCTGCGCCAAAAACGCCCGCCTGATTAGGCGCAATGATTTTCGATGCATAGCGAGGACAATAAAGCCGCCCAGGGTGCGTGGCGTACTTATAAACCAAGGGATAGGCTCACCGCGATAGCGGTTGCCGTAAGGGCTTTGCCCTTCAGTTGGCGGCACTCTAAGTGCCTACGTAAGCAGTCTGGGCGGCTTTATTCACGCAGCTAGGCGCGAAAAACATTCGCCTAAAGTTTTTGTTTTTTGATAGTGTCCTTGTACTCCTGCGTGTTCGGGTCTATATCGCTGAAGATTTCCGTCGGCAGGGCGAGGACTTTTTCGGTGTCGCTGCGCTTGTCGTCGGCCTCAAAATCGGGAGTGCGGTACCAGCCGCCGCCGAGGGAGGTGATGAGGGAGACGCAGGCGCGGAAGCGGTCGCCCTTGATGCGCAGGGTTTCCCTGTCGTTGAGCAGCGAGATGCGCTGGGCGTCGGTCACTTCATAATAATCTACAACACCAGCGTCATGGCGCTTTATGGTGAGGTCTAGAACCTCGTGCGCGGATGTTGAAGCCTTGCTGCGGTACGAATATTCTCTCTCAAGATATTTCATGCTAGCGAGGGAATCTTCAACTTCGCGAAATGCCCTGAGCACGGAGGAGCGGTAGAGCTCCACAACCTGCCTGTGTTCCGCGATGGCGATTTCCTCCTGCGCCATGAGCTTTCCGCCCTGGAATATGGGTATGTAGACTTTCGGGCTCACGCCCCAGGCGAGGGAGCTTGAATTCAGGAGCGTGTCAATATCCGCGGAGACGAGGTCTGAACTGGCGCTGAGGGCGACGGTGGGGAAGTAAGCGGCGCGGGCGGCGCCTATCCTAGCGTTTGCGGCGAAGACGCGCCTTTCGGCGGCGGCGACGTCCGGACGGCGCTGCAGGATTTCAGACGGTATGGCCTTCGGAACCGCGGGTACGGCTTCGCCTATAGTGAGCGTGGTGGCCTTTATCTGCGAGGGAATCCGGCCCGTCAGAAGCGCGAGGTAGTCCGTATAAAGCGCCTTCTGGAGCTTGACCGCCTCGTACTGAGACTGCGCCTCGTAAAGGAGCTGTTCGGCGCGCTTCATGTCCAAATCAGTAATGACGCCGCTTTTGAGCTTGTTGGCGAAGTAGTCAACCTGCTTCTGCCTGATTTCAGCCGTTTCCTCAAGAAGTTTGAGTTCCGAATTGTTCTGCCGTATGGTGAAGTAAGTCTGCGCCACTTCGCTTTGCAGCATGAGAAGCGTGTTCTCATACGCCGCCATGACGGCCTGGGCCTCCGCGGTGTCGGACCCTATCAAAGAGCGCACCCTGCCGAAGAAGTCCAAATCCCACGTGAGGCCGAAGCCGGCCATCCATGTGTCGTAATCAGCCCTCCAGCTTGTTGCGGTGTTCTTTGAAAGGCTCGTGCGCGAATATGAGCCGTCAAAGCCCACGTGCGGCACGAGGTCTCCCTGGTCAACGCGCGCCCTCGCCATTGCCATTTCGACGGTCTGGAAGGCCGCGGCCAAGTCCGGATTATTATCCCTGCACGCCTGCAGAAGCGCGTTGAGCTCGTCATCACTGAAGATTATCCACCAGTCGCCCTTAGGCGCGGCGTCATCGGGCGAAGCATCCGTCCAGATTCCGTCAGCATGGTAGAAGTTGGCGGGAAGCTCGGATTTGTCCGACTTCCCCTGCGCGGCGCTGTCCGGCTTGACGTAGTCCGGCGTGAGCGAGCACCCGCCGAGGGCGAGAGCCGCGCAAAGCGCCGTTAAAGTGTGTATTCCTCTTTGCATATATTTTGAATTAAACTGTTCCATTTTCAGCCTGCGGCGCGTCTTTTACCGACCTCTTTTTTTCCATCCATATCACCACGCGCCTTATGACGTAGTAGAATATAGGGGTGAATACCAGGCCGAATATCGTCACGCCCAACATCCCGAAGAACACGGAGGTGCCGAGGGCCTGGCGCAGTTCCGCGCCCGCGCCCGTGGCGATTGTCAGCGGAAGCACGCCGCCTATGAAGGCGAATGACGTCATGAGAATGGGCCTGAGCCTGTTCTTTGACGCCGTGCTCACGCTCGAGACAAGCTCCTCCCCCTTCTCTTCGCGCTGTTTGGCGAATTCAACTATGAGAATCGCATTTTTACACGCAAGCCCAATCAGCACGACGAAGCCGATTTGCGTCATAATATTGTTGTCCATGCCGCGGAATACTAGGCCCAGTATCGCGAAGAGCAGCACAAGCGGAACCACGAGTATGACGGAGAGCGGCAAACTCCAGCTCTCATAAAGCGCCGAAAGCAAAAGGAATACGAAGACGACGCACATGGCGAAGACTATCGCCGCGGTGTTGCCCACGCGCTTTTCCTGGAAGGCGAGGTCCGTCCAGTCTATACCCATGCCAGCCGGAAGCTCCTTTGCGGCGAGCTCCTCAATGGCCTTGATTGCCTGCCCCGTGCTGAAACCGGGCGTCACGTTGCCGATGATTTCCGCGCAGGGGTAGAGGTTGAACCTGACGACGCGGTCCGGGCCTATCGTGCGCCTGATGTCGGCGACCGAACCGAGCGGGACGTTGCCTCCGCGCAGACTGGGCACCTTGAGGTTGTAGATGTCTGAGATGTCCGCGCGCCTGTCTCCCTCGGCCTGCAGAACCACCCTGTAGACGCGCCCGACGGTGTTGAAGTCGTTAACGTAGAACGGCGAAAGGTTATGCTGGAGCGTTTCGTTTATGCTGTTGATTGAGACGTTTAGCATCTGCGCGCGGTCGCGGTCTATCTCCACGAAAAGTTCCGGAGAAGACACGCGGTAGGTGGAGAACGAGAACATCACTTCTGGCAGCGCGTTGATTTTTGCAATGAGCTTGCGCGTCTCGCTCTGAATCTTGTCAAGGTCGCTACCGGAGCGGTCCTGAACCTGGAGCTTGAAGTCTCCGCCCATGCCTATGCCGCTGACGGCGGGCGGGGAAACGGCCATTATCTGCGCTTCGGGAAACTCCTTGTAAAGCATCATCTGCGCCTGCGGGATTATGACGTCCATGAGGCGCTGGCCCTTCTCCATGCGCTTTGCGTGGTCGTCCAATATCACGAACATCGCGCCCATGTTGGATGCCCTCGCCTGCGTTGCGCCGTTCATGCCGACGATTGCGATTGTCTTATTTATGCCGCCTATCTTGTGCACGAGCCCCTGCGCCTTTATCATAAGCTCGTCCGTCCTGTTGAAAGAGGCGCCGTCGGGCATCTGCACGGCTATGATGAACCAGCCCGAATCCTGCTTTGGAATGAAGCCCTTGGGCGTGCTCTGGAACATGTAGCCCGTAAGGTAGAGAAGGCCCGCGTAAATCAGCATGATTATGAGCGCTATGCGCGTGCTCTTTGCAACCAAGCTGCCGTACATTGAACTGATGAAATTGAAGACCGTGTTGAAGCCTCTGAAAAACCATCCGAAGAGAAAATTCCATATCCTCGTGAAGATGTCGGGCTTTTCGTGTTCGCCCTGCAGAAGGATGGCGCAGAGCGCGGGCGTGAGAGTCAGCGAAACAAGGCCGGAAATGATGGTGGAAGCCGCTATGGTCAGCGCGAACTGCTTGTAGAACTGGCCCGATATCCCTTCGATGAAGGCGGTAGGCACAAACACCGCGGAGAGCACGAGCACGATTGCTATGAGAGCGCCCTGAACCTGCGTCATGGCCTTGCGCGTGGCCTCCTTGGGGTTGAGGCCGTCGCGCATATTTCGTTCGACGTTTTCCACAACGACGATGGCGTCGTCAACCACTATCCCGATTGCGAGGACGAGCCCGAATAGCGAAAGGTTGTTGATTGAAAATCCGAAGAGGTACATGACCGCGAATGTGCCGATGAGCGAAACGGGAATCGCGAACAGCGGAATGAGGGACGCCCTCCAGTTCTGCAGGAACACCATCACGACGAAGACGACGAGCAGCACCGCCTCGAATATGGTCTTGTACACCTCGTCGATGGATTCTTTGATGAAGGCCGTAACGTCCCAGCCAATTTCATAAGAAACGCCGGGAGGAAAACCTGTGGCCATTTCCTCAAACACAACCTTCAGGCGCTCCGTGGTGTCTATGGCGTTTGTGCCGGGCAGCTGGAAGAGCGCTATGGTCACCGCGTCCTTGCCGCTCAGGTAGGATTCGTCTGAATACGTGTAGGAGCCGAGCTCGATTTTTGCGACGTCCTTCAAACGCGTTATGCGGCCCTCCCTAGTGGATTTTACGATGATGTTCTCAAACTCCTCGGGGTTTTCCAAACGCCCGCGCGTGGTTATCATGAGCTCGTGCGCGGCCTCCACTTCAATGGGCGGCGCGTTTAGCTTGCCTGCGGCGACCTGCTTGCTCTGCTCGCGTATCGCATTGACGACATCCACGCCCTTGAGTTCGAGGTGCGCAAGCTTGTCGGGGTCCAGCCATATTCTCATGCTGTATTCGCGACCGCCGAATAGGATGACGTCGCTGACGCCGTACACGCGCGCAAGCCTGTCCTTGATCTGCGTGAGGGCGTAGTTGCTCAAATAGAGCTTGTCGCGCGACCTGTCGGGCGAATAGAGCTGCACCATCATCAGGAAGTCCGGCGAGCGCTTGTTGACCACTATGCCTAGGTCTCTCACTTCCTGCGGCATGCGCGGCGTCGCGCGCGAAACGCGGTTTTGCACGAGTATCTGAGCCATGTCGATATCCGTGCCAAGTTCGAAGGTGACGGTGATATTCATGGAGCCGTCCGCGGAGCAGGAGCTTTCCATGTACATCATGTTTTCCACGCCGTTGATTTCCTGTTCGAGAGGGGTGGCCACGGTCTTCGCCACGACGTCCGGAGACGCGCCCGGGAAATTCGTGCTCACAACGATGTTCGGCGGAACGATGTCCGGATACTGCGTGGCGGCCAGCCTGTTGTAGCCGATTATCCCGACAAGCGTGATAAGTATGGATATGACGGCCGCGAAAATCGGCCTGTCTATGAAAAAGTGCGAAAATTTCATGCGCTATTTTTCCAGTTCGATTATTTGCGGGGTCACCTTTGCGCCCGGCATGGCCCTGAAGGCGCCCTTGATTAGGACGAGGTCGTCCTCCTTGACGCCGCTTTCAATTATGCGCATCTTGCCGCCTATGAGCCTGCCCACTTTGACTGTGGAATATTTTACGTTGCCCTCCTTGTCGACCAGCACCACGTACCTGTCGCGCAGGTCGGTGTTGATGACGGCTTCGGGAACCAGCAGGTAGTTTTTGGGAGAAGCCGCCTGCAGCATGAGCGTGCCGAACATGCCGGGCAGAAGCTGGCCGTCGGCATTGTCTATTTCCGCGCGCATCGTGAGCGTGGAGCTGTCCTTGTCTATGCGCGGGTCAACATAAGTGACGATGCCCTTGTACTCTTTCCCTCCGTCGGCGAGGGTCATGGTGACCGCGGGGCCGTTCTTCGCCTCTCCGGTGATTACGCCCTTTAGGCCGTCCATCATGTACCTGATTACGTCGCGCTCGCTGACTTCAAAGTACGCGTAGACCTTCTCGCGGGAAACGATGCTCGCCAAAACTGGGCTCTGACCGTTGGGAATGAGGTTGCCCGCGTCAACGAACCTGCGGCTCATGTGGCCGGAAATGGGCGCGGTTATGCGCGTGAATTCAAGGTTGAGCTGCGCCTCGCGCAGGTTGGCCTTGGCGCTCATGAGAGACGCGTCGCTGGTGAGCACCTCGCTCTGGCGCGTTTCCATCTCCTCTTTTGAAATCGCCTTTGAGTCGTAAAGCTGCTTGGCGCGCGCGGCGTTGCTTTCCGCCAAAGCCTTGCGGGCCTCTGCCTGTTTTATCAGAGCGCAGGCGGCGGCCTCGACCGCCTCGTAGGGGCGCGGGTCTATAACAAAGAGAAGGTCTCCCTTCTTGACAAAGTCGCCGTCCTTAAAGTTGACGCTCTGAAGATATCCGCCCACCCTCGCCTGGATGTCCACCGAGTATTCGCTGTCTATGCGCGCGGTGTATTTGTCCCAAAGCTGGAGCTCCTTTTTGACGGGGTAAGCCACTTCCACCGGCGGCGGCGCCTTGGCTGCGTTTGCCATTGACGCGTCTGCCGCGTTGTTTTTGGAGCAGCCCGCAATCAGCGCGGAAGCCGCCATTGCCAGCAGGATGTTGCCTATAGTCTTTTCTGTATTCATTTTGTTTTGTCTTTTAAATTGGTTTAAGCCTGCGAGTTTTTTACGTCCAAAATTTTGTCGAGCGTGTCCGCCAGAATGTTCCTTATGACCTCGAACTTTTCCTCTCCCAGGTGCTTGCCGCAGGAGATTCTGTTTATAGTCTCCCCCTTCACCATCACATTGCCCACGAGCGTCAGGATGATGTCCCCCCTTATCCCCGCCTCCATGCAGGTGAGCTTCCCGCCGAAGACGATGTTGACGAGGCTGGAGATTGTCATGTGCAGGGGCCTGAACATTTCATCGAAGAGGATTTCAAAAGCGGGCGTTGGGTAGATTTCCTCCCTGCGCATGATGAGGAACATCTTTGCGGATTCCGTGTTGTTGAAGAGCAGGCGTATCTGCATCATGAACATTTCGCGGATGAGGCCTGCGGCGTCCTCGGCGGAGGGCTTTGCGGATTCTATAATCCTTCGCGCCCGCTCAAAATATTCGGAATAATGGCCTTTGAAGCGGGCAACCGTGAGCTTGATGATTTCCAGGTAGATTTCGTCCTTGCCCCCGAAGTGGTAGCAGAGCGCCGCATGGTTGACGCCCGCCATTTGCGCGATTTTCCTGCTGCGCGCCCCCGCCGGAGAATGCAGGGCAAATTCATCGAGAGCCGCGCGGAGTATCCTTATCTTGGTCTCCGCCGCAGGGCCTTCGGCACGAATTATACTATTATTTTCAATCATTCGTTTAAACCAAATGGTTAAATTTTTTCACAAGTCAAGCTTTTCAGAGAAAAAACTCAAAAAAATCCTCCGGTATTCTAACGCGAAAACGGAAAAACACGTTTGACAAAAACTTAACCCGCCACAAGTATACTGGTAGGCAAGACGGCAATTTCATTCGGATTTGCTGTAATTTTATCTTAGTTTAAACGTTATATACCTATCATGGACGCAGCATACCTACTCCCTATTATCCTCCTGATTCCCCTTGTAATTTGGGTGATGTCCCTAAGAAGGGTCGTTCCCACCAACATGGTGCACATAGTGCAGAAGCGCAAGAGGACCATTTCCTACGGGAAGGACCAGGACGCGGGCAACGTCTATTACGCGTTCCCCTCCTACCTGCCGCTCATAGGCATCAGCAAGCGCGAGCTTCCGGTGTCTAACTTCGACCTCGATTTGCAGGGCTACGAAGCCTACGACCGCGACAGGCTGCCCTTTATCCTCGACGTCAAGGCCTTCTTCAGAATCGCCAACACGAACGAGGCCGCCAACAAGGTGTCGAGCTTTGAGGAGCTTATCAACCACCTGCGCGGCATCGTGCAGGGCGCGGTACGCTCAATCATGGCAAACGCAAAGCTTGAGGAAATCATGTCGGAACGCTCCGTCTACGGCAAGAAGTTCACGGACGAGGTTTTCGACCAGCTCAAGGAATGGGGCGTGCTCCCCGTCAAAAACATAGAGCTCATGGATTTGAGGGACTCCAAGGAAAGCCGCGTCATCGAAAACATAATGGCCAAGAAGAAGTCGGAAATCGAAAAGGAGAGCCGCGTTGAAGTTGCAAAGAACATGAAGGAGGCGCAGAACGCCGAAATTTCCGCGCACAAGGAAGTGCAGCTCAAGGAGCAGGAGGCGCACGAGGCCGTCGGCAAGAGAAAGGCCGAAGTGGAGCTTTCAGTCGGCCTTACCGAGCAGAAGACGAAGCAGGAAATCAACGAGGCCGCGCGCGTGACGATGGAAAAGGAGATGTCCGTCATCCAGGTCAACGAGGTTAAAAAGGCGGAGATTGACAAGCAGGCCACCATCATCAACGCGGAGCAGGAAAAGCGCGTTGTGGAACTCAAGGCCGAGGCGAATTTGGAGGCCAAAAGGCGCGACGCCGAAACAATCAAGGTGATTGCGGACGCGAATTTGGAAGCCAAGAAAAAGGAGTCCGAAGGCATACACGTTGAGGGGCAGGCGCGCGCGGAAGCCAAGAAACTCGACCAGCTCGCAAGCGTCACGGCGCAGACAACCCTCGCAAAGGAAATCGGCAGCAACAAGGAGTACCAGACCTACCTTATCACGATAGAGCAGGTCAAGGCGCTCAAAGACGTCGGCGTGGAACAGGCTAAGAACCTGGGACACGCGCAGATAAAGGTGATAGCCAACGCCGGAGACGTCGATACGGGCGTGAAATCCGCAATGGACCTTTTCACGCCGAAGGGCGGCACGAGCCTCGGCGGCATGCTCGAAGCCCTTGCCAACACGGACACGGGGAAGTCGGTAATCAATAAAATAATAAAGCCCAAAGAACAGTAAAAAATATTTTCAGATAAAAAGCAAAAGGCGGAGCATCACACTCCGCTTTTTGTTTTACGCAATTTATCCGGAATGCCTTTTTACTTCTTCATCCTCAGCATGCCGTCAACAGAGAAACGTCCGGCGCCGCATAGGAGGACTGAGGCGAACATCACAAGGTAGCAGAGCGCGAGCTCGTAGCCGCCCGTGAATGTCGAAAGGCCGTGCACGAAGAATATCGCCACGAACATCGTGAAGAGTATGGGCAGCGTGGCGATGCGCGTGAAGGCTCCCGCTATCACAAAGAGCGCGCAGAAAAATTCCGCGCCCACCGCCAGCACATTTGAAAACGTGTGCCCTATGCCCAGCGGATCAGGGAAAACGTCCCCCTGCCCGTTTATGAGGCCGGCCAGTTTTCCGTATCCGTGCACGAGCAGCATCCCCCCCGCGCATGCGCGCAAAACCAGCAGCCCGATATTTCTTAACATTTCCTTGTCAAAATTCATAATATTACCTTTTTTGAGATTTTAAGTACTAATCCGGAATTTCAGTCTGCGTCCTTTTATATAAAAGGCTAAAAGCGTATCTGCATGCTTGTCTCTCATTAAAAATTGTCACACAAAAACGGGCTTATCATACTCCGAAAAATGTCAGGAATTCTTAAAACGCGCGTTCGTAAACTCGCATAGATTTCTTGACATCCGCCCATCCTGAAATGAAAATCGGGTAATGAAAAAGACAATGGGCATTGTCAAAACTGTGGTCGGCTTTGT
>JAVBSZ010000221.1:0-2776 GCA_031556415.1 Opitutales bacterium
CACCGGCGTCAACGCCGACGGCGCGATTTCTCGGCTCACGGAAAAGGAGCTTATACAGGTGACGGGCCGCGCCGACCTTCCCGGGCGCCCCCTCCAGTACGGAACGACGGAGCAGTTTTTGGATTTCACGGGCGTCAACTCCCTCGAAGAGTTGCCCGCCAGCGACGTTCTGAGCCCCGGTCAGATTTCCGAATGGATAAGGAGCGCAAGCGCGCCGCAGCCTGGAGACAAGGACGTGGGCCTTCCGCAGGACGGCGAAGGAAGCGGAGAGGCTGAAGATGATGCGGAGAGTTCGGAAAGCGAAGACGCGGAGAATGAAGCGCTCATACCAGCCGCCGAAGACGAGATGACCGAAGGAGAGACGGAACAAGAAGCATTAAATTGATTTTACAATGGACAAAGGCCAAATCAGAAAAGAGATAGATTCGATAGACGAACAGATAGTCAACCTGCTCGCGCGCAGGGTTGACTGCGCGCACGAAATCGGGAAAGTAAAGTTGCAGACGGGCGAAGACTTTTATGTGCCCAGCCGCGAAATGCAGGTCTTTGAAAACCTGATGGAAAAGAACAGCGGACGCATAGAGGAATCCGCCCTCAAGGCCATTTACAGGGAGATAATTTCCGCGTCCATATCCGTTGAAAAGAAGCTCGGCGTGGCCTACCTCGGCCCCCAGGCCACGTTCACCCAGCAGGCGGCCCTCAAGAGCTTCGGCTCAAGCGTGAAGTACACGGCCATGCACTCCATTCCGGATATCTTCCAGAGTGTGACGATAGGCGAGGCGGACTACGGCGTCATCCCCATCGAAAATTCAACGGAAGGCGCTGTGTTCCACTCCATGGACATGCTCGCGGAAAGCACGCTGATGATAGTTGGCCAGATTTATCTGCCCATAGAGCACTGCCTGATTTCGCGCGGAAAAATCGGGGAAATACGCAAGGTGTGCTCAAAGGACCAGGCAATAGGCCAGTGCAGAAACTGGCTGAGACGGCACATGCCGGAAGTGGAGCTTGAATACGTTGAGAGCACGGCGCTCGCGGTCAAGATGGCCCTCGAAAACCCAGATATAGCCGCGATTGCGGGCGAGATTGCCGCCACAATCTACAACATACCCGTCGTCGAAAAATCCATACAGGACAAGAAGGACAACGAGACGCGCTTCCTCGTCATAGGAAAGAAGGCCCCGCCGAAGTCCGACGCGGTGAAGTACAAGACCAGCATAGTCATTTCTATAAACGACAGGCCGGGCGCTCTCTACGACGTCCTAGTGCCCTTCAACCGCGAGAACATAAACCTTTCCAGGATAGAGTCGCGCCCCAGCAAGAAAAAGGCGTGGGACTATTATTTCTTCATAGACTTCTTCGGCCATTGGGAGGACGAGCCCACGCGCCGCGCAATCGGCGAAATGGAAAAAGTCCTGCCGATGATAAAATGGCTGGGCAGCTACCCTATCGACAAAAACGCCAACAGGTAAGGTGCGGTGCGCATCAGGCTTAGAGTCGTCCCCAACGCGCCGAAAACGGAGATAGTCGGCGCATACGGCGAAGGGCTGAAGGTGAAAGTCAAGGCGCCGCCGCTGGACGGCAAGGCGAATGAGGAGCTTGTCAAGTTTTTCGCAAAACACCACGGTATCTCAAGAAACTCCGTGCGCATAATAACCGGAGACACTTCGCGCGACAAGCTTATAGAAATAGACCTTCCCGAGGGCGCGCCGAAATGAAAACCGCTTACCTTGGAACCGCGCTCTGGGGCTGGACGGTTGACGAGGCTTTATGCGAAGAGACCGCCCTCCTCTTCACATCCGAATACCCCGCGCTTTTTGACGCCGCCGCAAACTACCCGCTCAACGGCGACGGCGTCTCCTTCCGCAAATCAATGCGCATGCTCTCGCGGATATATGCAAAGCGCAAATTTGAAAGCTTCTGCGTTCTCTGCAAGATAGGCTCGCTGTCAAATACGCGCGCGCCGGAACATGATTTGACGCCGGAAAACATTTTAAAGGAATGCGAAATATGCGCAGATCTCTTCGGGAGCGCCTTTAAACTAATGGTGCATTGGGACAACCGCAGCGACGCGTCTGAAATTTCAAAGACCATAGAGGCGCTGCTCAAAGTTTCCGGAGGGAAATATCTGGGGCTTTCGGGGATAAAATACCCGTCCGCCTACGCGACGGCGTTGCGGGAAAATTTTGGCGGAATAAACCCTGAAATCCAAATAGAGCTTAAGCACAATTTCGCGCTTTCAGACATCCCGCATTACGCGCCGCTTGAGGAGTTTCAGCCTAGCTACCTTTCCTACGGGATATGCGCGGGCGGAATAAGGCTGGATAAAAACTCGTACGGTGCAAACAGTTACGTGGCTGTCGCGCGCGGCGAAGGCTACCATGATTCGGTTTTGACCGCGGAACTGGAAGGCAAAATAGAATCCGAAATAAACGCGGACAAACGCATAGTCACACTATACGATTACGCAGTGAAGTTTCAGGAAAACTCGCCGAAGATTTCGTCATATATCATAGCCCCATCAACGCCCGAACAGATGCGCGGCATTCTGGAATTCAGAAAAAAACTCGGCGGCGCTCCGCTCTAGACCATATCCCAAACAAGTATTCGTTTTTTCGATGCAGGCGCAATGAAGCCGCAAGTGGATTAAAAAGCGAAATATTAAAAGCGGCTTCATTGCTAAAAGCCTCCATGACGGTTTTGTTCCTCGGCAGTGCAAAGCACAGCCTTCCTCTCAAAACACAACAGCATCGGCTTCTCCTGCTATCGCAAAAAA
>JAVBSZ010000032.1:0-8179 GCA_031556415.1 Opitutales bacterium
GAATTTTCCGTCTATCCCCTCGCAAGGGACAAGGACATCGTCTTCCATATCACCATCGAGGAGGACGGAAAGGAAACGGTCAAAACGGAGACCTTCACGCTCGGCAAGTGAGGCGTCGGCCGGCGCGGGTCCAGATGAAAACAAGAGCCGCAGTCTGCATCTTACTCTCCCTATCCGGAGCCTTTGCGCTGCGGGCGGCGCCGCCCGCGGGCAAAAATTGGCGGCTCGTTTTCGAGGACAACTTTGACTATCCCAACGCAAAGCTCGACGCCAGATGGATTTCCCAGAACACCGCAAACGGGCACATCCTTTCAAGTCGCTGGCGCGAGAACGTGACGCTCGAAGGCGGGCTGCTAAAGCTCAACAACAAAAAGGAGACGCGCGCCGGCCAGAACTGGACGAGCGCAAGCATCTGGACGCGCCGCCAATTTCTCTACGGGTATTTCGAATGCAGGTACAGATACGCGGCCGCAACCGGCGTAAACAACTCCTTCTGGCTTATTTCCCCGAACACCGTTCCCGCGGGACAGAAGCGCTATGAGATAGACATCAACGAGGGCCACTATCCTAACGAGATAAACACAAACCTCCACAATTGGAGCGACATTACGACGGTGGGAGGCGTATCAACCCATCCCGCGTACTGGGAGGCGTTCGTCTTCAACGTCCCGCCCCCCAACCCGGGAACTTCGCACGAATACGCCACGGGGGTGATGACGCGCAAAATCAGGCTCCACGCAAAATACGCCCCCTACTTCCACCTGCGCGAGCTGCGCGTTTTCGGCCCCAGCGATATCGGCTACCCCAGCCCTTACGACAACTACTACCTCTTAAAATTTCCGAACCTCGCCAACTACGCGCTCTCAGCAACGTTGGAAAATTACAGCGGACAATACACGGCGGACGCCCTCTACAACCCATCGCGCGCGTTTGACGGGAGCCTGAACACCAGCTGGGTCACGCAGACCGCGGGCGAGAAGTTCATAGATATTGACTTGGGCGCGGAGCGCGACGTGCGCTGCATACAGACGTTCACCGGCTGGAGCAGCGCCGGAGAATGGGTGAAGCATACGAACGACTATGAGCTCTTTTACTGGTCGCAAGCCGAAGCAAAGTGGAAGGCCTTTCCGCAGAGCGGAAACTCCCACCAGCTTTACAAGACTATAAGCGCACGGAAAATCCGCCTTCGCACAAGCTACGGGGCGCATTTCCATATTCGGGAATTCAAAATCTTCCCGCCAAATTCGGACAGCTACCCGAGCGTGTATTATGACGCCTATTCCCCAAAATTCCCGTCGCTTTCAAACCTGTCAATAGGCGCGCAAGTGTCCGTCAGCGGAACGTACAGCGCGCAGGACATCCACAAGGCGGCCAACGCCATAGACGGGAGCGACTCCACAAGCTGGGTCTCTCAGGCCGACGGTGAAAAAATCTACGAAATCACCCTTCCGCAGAAGAGCGAGATAGGCTGCGTGCAGGTCTCAACGGGCTGGACCAGCGGCGGCACGCTCGTCAATTACATATCTGACTACGACCTCGAATATTTCGACGAGGACGCGCGGGAATGGGCCGTCTTCGCGGGGCGCTCATCGCAGGCCATGAACCCGCGCAACAACTACTCGGCGGATTTCCACACCTACGCGCTCGAATGGAACGCGGACGAGCTTGTGTATTATTTTGACGGAAAGGCCATACGCCGCAGGACGAACGACATCGCCCACAGCGCGTCGCCCGTCTATTTAAGCGCCGCGATAGCCGAATTTGCGGGCGAAGTGACGGACACCATAGACGGAACAAGCATGGACGTTGACTGGGTGCGGATTTACGAGATTGACGACGGCTCCGGAAAAAAGTCGTACTCAGCGTGGGCGAAGGAGGAAAACCTCGAGGGAGAAAGCGCCCTTGCCGACGCCAAAAATTACGGCGCCACAAACCTCGAGCTCTACGCCTTCGCGCTTGCGGAGGGCCAGACGGCCTCGGAGGGCGGGAACTTCAGGCTCTCGCGCACTGGGAGCTCGCTGAAATTTGAATACCGCACGCCAAGCTATATTGAAAACACCGCGCTCACATTTGAAATCAGCCGCGATTTGAAAACGTGGAGCGCCCCCTTATGGAGCGTTCAAAAAGAGTATTCTCAAGGCGGCTTTGACTATTTCAGCGCCGCCGCAGCTGGAGTTTCAGGAAACGGCCCCGTGTTCCTGCGCGTGAAGGTGACGGACCCCAATCTGTAATCCGCAAAGGCGTAAACGAAAAACTTAATGCCGCGCAAAACGTATGTGCGTTTTTTTGACTATTATGTTTGACAATATCGTCAAACATGTCTGTCATAAACTCATGAAAGCAAAAAGGGACGCGCAGGACATGGAGCTGCAGATACTCTCGGCCGCGGAAAAGGTCTTTATAAGAAAGGGGCGCCTCAACGCCACGATGGGCGACATCGCGAAGGAGGCCGGAATCAGCCGCACCTCCCTCAACTACTACTTTAGAAGCAAGAACAGGCTCTTCGAGGGCATACTTGGCAATGTGCTCAAAAGCATGCTTCCCGACATCAAAAGCGTGGTGGATTCGGACGCCCCGATGCTTAAGAAATTTGAGGGCATAATAGACACCTACACGCGCGCGCTGCTGGCCAACCCCAGCCTGCCGCGCTTCATAATCTCCGAAATAAACCTGGACGCCGACAACTTCATAAGGGCAGTAAAAAAGATGCTGGGCGCTGAAAACGTCATCCTGCGCCTGCGCGCCCAGCTGCTTTCTGAAATGAAAAAAGGGAACATCCGCAAGGTGCCGGTAATAGACCTTGTGACGGCGTATATCGGGCTCATGGCATTCCCCTTCATGGCAAAAAACCTTTTGGAAAGGGTTTTTCTTGAAAACAAAAAGGGAGCCTTTGAAGCCTACATCCTGCAGCGCAGAACCCTGATTTTGGAAATCATAAGCGGCATGCTTGAGATTGAAAAACCGAAAAAGAGAAAGGCGAAAAAATGAAAAAAACGCTTATCGCATTCGCGGCGCTCGCCATTCTGCAAGGGGCTGCATCCGCAGAAAAGCTAGGCATAGAAAGGTGCTACGAGCTGGCGCGCGCAAACTACCCCATGATAAAGCAGTTCGAACTCATCAGGGAGACCGAGAAATTCAGCCTTGAAAACGCCAACACGGGCTACCTGCCGCAGATAAAGATTTCAGCAAACGGCGTGTTGCTTTCGGACACGCCCCAGCTGGGCGCGGGAATTCCGAGCGTACCTTACGAAGCCATGATACAGGTTTCTCAGGTGATATGGGACGGCGGGAACATTTCGGCCGTAAAAGAAGTCACCAAGGCGCAGGCGCGCGCGGAAATTGAGAACAACGAAGTCGTCCTCTACCAGCTTAACGAGCGCGTCAACCAGCTCTTCTTCGGCATACTCCTATTGGACGACCAGCACAGGCAGAACCTCACCTACCAGTCCGACATACGCGCCGTGATTTCACAGGTCAGTTCGATGATTGAAAACGGCGTGGCCAATTCGTACGACCTCGACCAGATAAACGTGGAGCTGCTCGGCGCAAAGCAGACGCAGGCTGAGATAGTGGCCACGCGCAAGGCCTACGCGCGCATGCTCTCCGCGCTGATCGGCGTGGATATAGAGGAATACACCGCGCTTGAAAGGCCCAAGACGCCGGAGGCCATGGCGCAGGAGATACTTCGTCCGGAGCTCGCGTATTATGACGCCAGGGAAAAATTCCATGACGCAAAAATTGACACCGTGGACGCCTCGCTGATGCCCACCGTTTCACTCTTCGGCCTGGGCGCGTACGGAAGGCCCAACCTGAAATCCCTTTCCGACGCGGACTTTTTCGGGCTCGGCGGCATATCGATATCATGGGAGTTTGGAGACTATTACACGCAGAAAAACGAGAAGCTAAAAATATCCTCCGCAAAGCGCTCAGTGCGCGCGGAACAGGAGACGTTCGTATTCAACACGCGCATAAAGATGATACAGGAGGACGGTGAAATCAAAAAAATGGCCGAGCTTGTCGCATCCGACGGCGAAATTGTGGCGCTGCGCGGGAGCATAAAGGAGGCCGCCCTCGCCCGCATGAAAAACGGCGTCATTTCCATGACGGACTTCATACGCGAGCTCAACGCCGAGGAGATGGCAAGGCAGAGGCTCATCTACCACCAGACGCAGAAACTTTCAAAAGAGTACAACTACAAATTCCTATCCAACAACTGAAGACCATGAAACAGAACATACCGCAGCTTATATTCCCGCTTTGCGCCCTGCTCGCCCTTTCCGCGTGCGAGAACGGGGATTTCGGAATGGCGTCCGGAACCTTCGAAAGCACGGAAGCCATCGTATCCGCCGAGGCTTCAGGACGCATTCTTGAATTCAATGTCGAGGAAGGCATGGCAATTAAGGCGGGGCAGCCTGTCGGCAAAATAGACTCCGTACAGCTGAAGGAACAGCGCGCTGAAATCGCCGCGCAAATCGCCGCGGTGAGGGCTAAGGTGCCGGACGTCGCAGTGCAGCTGGCCTCGCTCAAAGAGGAGCTGGCAAAACAGGAGTTTGAAAAGGCGCGGGCGGAAAAGCTCATCGCCGCAAAATCCGCAAACCAGAAGCTGCTTGACGACATCGTCTCCCAAATAAGGGTGATTGAAAAAAAGATGGAGGCGTCAAACTCTACGCTTGAAAAATCCGTTAAAGAAGCGGAAGAAACCTCAAAGGCGCTAGAGGCGCGCCGCGCGCAGATAGACGATGCGATTTCAAAGGCGCTCATAATCAACCCCGTGGACGGAACCGTGCTAGTGAAATATGCGGAACTTGGCGAAACCGCGTCTTTCGGAAAGCCGCTTTATAAAATCGCCCCGCTGGAAAGCCTGTTTTTGCGCGCCTATTTCAGCGCGGCGGACCTCACACAAATCAAGCTCGGCCAGACCCTGAAAATCAGGACGGACTTCGGCAAAGATTCTTCAAGGCACTACGACGGGGTCGTCACATGGATTTCAGACAAATCGGAATTCACGCCCAAGGGGATACGCACGCGCGACGAGCGAGCGGACCTTGTCTATGCCGTCAAAATCCTCGTCAAAAATGACGGCTATCTGAAGATAGGCCAGTACGCCGAAGTCGAGGCGCTTCCAAAAGAAAACGGCAAGAATAGGAACTGAATGGCGGATAGCGCAATCAGCGTTAAGAACCTTTTTAAAAGCTACCGCGCGGGCTCCGGCAAAACGGTGAAGGCGGTTGGGGGGATTTCTTTCGAGGTCGGCAAGGGCGAAATTTTCGGCCTCATAGGCCCCGACGGTTCGGGCAAAACCTCAACCATACGCATGCTCTCAACGCTGATACTTCCGGATGCCGGAGAAATTGTAGTGTGCGGCCTGGACGCCGTAAAAGACTACGCGCGCCTGCGTCTGCGCACAGGCTACATGCCAGAAAGGTTCTCGCTCTACCAGGATTTGAGCGTGGAAGAGAACCTGGATTTCTTCGCCACACTTTTCGAGATAGACGTCGAAAAAAACTACTCGCTGATTGCGGAAATTTACGACCAGCTCAAGCCATTCAAAACACGCCAGGCGGGAAAGCTTTCCGGCGGCATGAAGCAGAAGCTAGCCCTCTGCTGCGCGCTCATCCACAAGCCGGAAGTCCTCATCCTTGACGAACCCACCACTGGCGTTGACCCCATCTCCCGCAAGGAATTTTGGGATTTGCTGGGCAAACTCAAAGATTCCGGAATAACGGTTCTGACATCCACGCCGTACATGAACGAGGCGGAGCGCTGCGACAAAATCGCCTTCATGCTGGACGGCAGAATCCTCAAGATGGACAAGCCATCCGCCATCGCCGGAAGCTTTCCAAAAAAAATAATACACGCGCGCACGGGCGACATGTTCTCTCTGCTGGAAAATCTGCGCGCTTCGGAAGACGTGGAATACGCGTACGCCTTCGGAGACACGAACCACGCCGTGCTCAAAAACGCGCGCTGCGATTTGGCGGCCCTTGGAAAAACTCTTGAAGACGCGATGCGCGCGCCCGTGTCAATAGAGGCGGCGGACGCGCAGCTGGAAGACTGCTTTATGGAACTCTCACGCACTCATGAAGGCCATTGAAACAAAGGGGCTCACGAAAGCCTTCGGCTCCTTCCGCGCTGTGGACGGGATTTCTTTCGACGTCGGAGAGGGCGAAATTTTCGGCTTCCTCGGCGCAAACGGCGCGGGGAAATCCACGGCCATGCGCATGCTTTGCGGCCTGCTTGAACCCACAGGCGGCGAGGCAAAAGTTGCGGGCTTCGACGTCTATACGCAGCCCGAAAGCATCAAGAGGAACATCGGCTACATGTCGCAAAAATTTTCCCTCTACAAAGACCTCAAGGTATGGGAGAACATCAAGTTCTTCGGCGGGCTTTACGGCATTGAGGAGAAGGCGCTGCGCGCAAAAACCGAGGAGATGCTTGAAAGCCTTTCAATGCGCGAATTCAGGGACGCGCCCGTCGGCTCACTGCCGCTGGGCTGGAAGCAGAAGCTGGCGTTTTCCGTGGCAATAATGCACAGGCCTAAGATAGTGTTTCTTGACGAGCCCACGGGGGGCGTTGACCCGGCAACGCGCAGAAAATTCTGGGAGCAGATATACCTTGCGGGCAAAAGCGGAATCACAGTCTTCGTCACCACGCACTACATGGACGAGGCGGAGTATTGCGACAGGGTTTCTATAATGGTGGACGGAAAAATTCGAGCGCTCGGCACGCCCGCAGAGCTCAAAAAAGAAAACGCCCAGCGCGACATGGACGGCGTTTTCAGGGCCCTGGCCCGCGCGGCGGAAAGGACGGACTAGATGAAAAGTTTTCTGGCATTCGTCAAAAAAGAATTTCTGCACATCTTCCGAGATTTGAGGACGCTGGTGATACTGCTCCTCATGCCCGTGGTGCTGGTGCTGCTCTTCGGCTTCGCGCTCGGAACGGACATCAGCGACGCGCAGACGGCCGTTTTCAACCCGTCGAACGACCCTCTCTCCAGGCGCATTACGGAACGCTTTGAAGCGAGCGAGTATTTCAAGGTCGTTTACGAAGCCAACTCCACGGCGGAAGTTGACACGCTGCTGCGGCGCGGAGAAGTAAAGTTCGCGGTAATCTTTCCGGATAACTTGGAGCGAGATTTGCTCTCTTCAAAAACCGCGCAGATAAGGCTGATTGCCGACGCGTCGGACCCGAACGAGTCGACCTCCCTCACAAGCTATGCGCGCGCCATAATTCTGCAGGAAAGCGCCGAAACCTACGGAGTGGACGCCGCGCTACCGAAAATAATTCCGGAAGCCGTCTTTCTCTACAACCCGCAGCTTAAAAGCGCATACAACTTTGTGCCGGGCGTCATGGGTCTCATACTTTTCCTCGTATGCACGCTGATGACGTCGGTGGGCATAGTGCGCGAAAAGGAGCTGGGCACTATGGAGATACTCCTGGTTTCCCCGCTGCGGCCGGCATACGTTATTCTCGCAAAGGCCATACCCTACTTTCTGATTTCGGCCGTGATAGTGTGCGTCATCCTCCTGCTTGCGCGCTTTGCGCTGGAAGTCCCCATACGCGGAAGCATACCCCTGCTCTTCGCGCTTTCCGGCGTGTATACGGTGCTGGGGCTCATACTCGGCATATTCGTTTCCACGGTTGCGAACACCCAGCAGAGTGCCATAATGCTTTCGGCGCTGCTGATGATACTCACCATTATGCTGCTTTCAGGAATGGTTTTCCCCGTGGAAAACATGCCGAAAATTTTGCAGGTTTTATCAAACATCGTTCCCGCGAAGTGGTACATTTCGGGAGTGAAGGACATAATGCTCAAGGGCGTGGGCATGGAAATAATCTGGAAGGATTTCGCCGTGCTCTGCGGCATGATTGCAGCGGCGGCCGCACTGAGCGTGGCAAAATTCAAAACGAGGCTCGAATAAGATGAGGCGCTTCAAAATACTCCTTGAAAAGGAATTCAAGCATATCTTCCGCGACAGTTTCATGCCGAAGCTGATTTTCCTCATCCCCATACTCCAGCTTCTTATACTGCCATTCGCGGCGGATTTTGAGATGAAGAACATACGCCTGGCCGTGATGGACCGCGACATGACGCCGCATTCGCGCCTGCTTTCAAAAAAAATCGCATCGTCAAAATATTTCATGGCGGAGAATTTTGAGGGCGGTCATGACGCCGCCC
>JAVBSZ010000059.1:0-11175 GCA_031556415.1 Opitutales bacterium
CGCCTTCTCCGGCGGCGGCGAAACCGCGGATTTGGGAGACCTTACGGGCGTCGTCGTGGTTGACTCATGCGCCGCGGCGGTGCTTGAAAGAAAGAACGTCATCACAGGCGAAAAGATAGTCCCCGGGCTTGCGATTGTCGGCATGGCGTCATACGGGAAGGCTAAGTATGAAAAGTTTGAAAACAGCGGCATAGGCTCAAACGGCCTCACCAGCGCGCGGCATGATATGCTTTCTAAGTACTACGCAAAAAAGTATCCGGAAACTTTTGATGCCAACACAAAGAAGGACTTGGTCTACTGCGGACCGTACAAGCTGACCGACGCGCTTCCGGAATCTTCAATGACCGTCGGGCAGGCCATACTTTCGCCCACGCGCACATACGCGCCGGTGATTTTGAAGCTTCTTAAAAAGCACAGGAAAATCGTCAAAGGGCTCGTGCACTGCTCCGGCGGCGGGCAGACAAAATGCCTGCGCTTCGGCAGGGGCGTGCACTTCGTGAAGGACAATCTCCTTCCCGTTCCGCCCGTCTTCAAGGCCATACAGAAGGCCAGCGGCACCACGCTCAAGGAGATGTTCGAGGTCTACAACATGGGCCACCGCATGGAAGTTTTCTGCGAGCATAATGACGCGCAGAAGGTCGTGGACATCGCAAAATCCTTCGGCATAGAGGCGGCCGTCATAGGGCGCACGCTCAAGAGCGAACGCAAGGACGGCCGCAATCACCTCACCATTAAAAACCAGGGCAAGACGCTCTCCTACGGGCCGCGCGCATAGGGCCGCATTGAAATTTTAAAAGGAATATTTGTCATGTTAAAAGCCGGAATTGTGGGTCTGCCGAACGTCGGCAAGAGCACCCTGTTTAACGCGCTCACGCGCACCAGAAAAGCGGAGGCGGCCAACGACCCCTTCTGCACCATAGAGCCGAACGTCGGCGTGGTGGAGGTTCCCGACGCGCGTCTGGAAATTTTGAGGAAAATTTCAAAGACGAACGTCATCGTTCCGGCGGCCATAGAGTTTGTGGACATCGCGGGGCTTGTGGCGGGGGCCAGCAAGGGCGAGGGTCTCGGCAACAAGTTCCTTGCGAACATAAGGGAGGTTGACGCAATCGTCCACGTCGTGCGCTGTTTTGACAATGACGACATCCTGCACAGCGTCGGCGCGGTAGACCCCATACGCGACATCGAAATCATAATGACGGAGCTTATACTTTCCGACCTTCAAAGCTGCGAAAAGCAGTTGGAGAACATGCGCCGCAGGGCCAAGGGCGCGGACAAGGAGGCGGTCAAGAGCGTCGAAATTTTGGAAAAGCTAATCCCGCATCTTAATGAGAACAGGCCCGCCATAACGCTGGAGCTTGCGCCCGAGGACGCGGAGAAGCTCAAAGGCTTCTTCCTGCTCAGCGGTAAGCCCGTCATCTACGCGTGCAACGTCAGCGACGACGACATCGCGACGGCGGAGGAAAACCCCTACGTCAAGAAGGTCGCGCAGTTTGCCGCGCACGAGCACGGCGCAAGCTACTGCTGCATCAGCGCGAAGCTCGAAGAGGAGCTCAGCGAACTTTCAAAAGAGGAGGGCGCGGAGTTCCTGAAGGAGATGGGCGTTGCGGACAGCGGGGTGTCGGAGCTCATCAGGCGCAGCTACGAACTTCTGGGCCTTGCCTCGTATTTTACGGCGGGCGAAAAGGAGGTGCACGCGTGGACCTTTGTGAAGGGCATGACCGCACCACAGTGCGCGGGCGTCATCCATACGGACTTTGAGCGCGGTTTCATCAAGGCGGAAGTTGTGTCTTACGAAGACCTCGTGAAGGCGGGTTCCGTCGCCGCCGCGCGCGAGGCCGGCAAATACAGGCTTGAGGGCAAGGATTACCGCTTTGCGGACGGCGACGTGGCCCTATTCAGATTCAACGTTTGATTTTTTAATGAGGCATATCAGGGCAAAGTTTTTTGACTTACTATCCTCTCCGAGGCTCACGGTCTTTTTGCTCATATACGCGGCGGCGCTGATTTTCATGGCCACACTCGAACAGCCGAAAATCGGCATAGAGGCGGCGCAGGCGCGCTACTTTGAATCCTGGTTTTGCATGTATCCTGCGGAGCCGCTCTGGGGCGTTTTGAAAATCCCGCTCTGCGGCGGCGCGTTTGTTGGCATGCTTGCGGTGGTCAACATACTCTTTGCCGGCTTCAAATACACCAGGGCGGATTTTGAAAGCTTCTGGCTCACCGTCATACATCTTTCCATCGCGCTGCTGATTGTCTCGGGCTTCATCCAGAATTATACGCGCGTGCAGGCCTACATGACGGTGCGCGAGGGGGAGACGCAGTACGAAGTTCGCACGGGCGAGGGCGGCGTGAAGGCGGTACCCCTCAAGTTCGGCGTAAAGCTCGTGAATTTTGAGGAGGAGAAGTGGGCGGACAGCGACATCGCCAAAAACTACTCCAGCACGGTTGTATTCGTGCACGGCGCGCAGCGCGCGGAATTTAAGATAGAGATGAACCGTCCGGCGAGCTTCGGCGGCTGGACCTTCTACCAGTCCTCCTTCGCAGACGGGGGGAAGGTCAGCGTGCTAAACGCCGTGAGCAACCCCGCAAAGATACTTCCGTGGTTCTCCGTGGGCTTCGCCTTTTTGGGGATGTTCATGATGTTCGTCTCAAGGTTTTTTATCAGGAAAAACGGAGGGGCCCGGAAATGAAAAACGCGTCTTTTCTGCGCTCTCTCTGCGCCGCGGTATGTCTTCTGGTTTTGTTTTCCGGCGTGCTCTCCGCATGGCTGGATAATCTGATAAGCCCGTACTTTGAGGCGCGCTTTTATTACGATTTGTCGGGCCTGCCCGTGAGCATGGGCGGGCGCGTCATGCCCGTTTCAAGCGCCTCGGCGGACCTGCTTAAAATCGCGCGGGGCAAGTCCTCATTCAGGGACGCCGAAGGACGGCGAGTGGATTCCACTCAATGGATATTCAGGCTCAACGGCAATTTTGACTCCTTCAAAGGAGTCCCCATTTTCAGGACGGACAACAAAGACCTTCAGGCCATGCTCGGCGCGCGGGGCCGCTATTTTTCGGTAGACGCGCTTGATAAAAACCATGACAGGCTCCTTTCCGCCGCCGCTTCCGGCACGGGGATTTACGCCGAGGCCGCCTCGCAGATTCTTGGCGCCGCTGAAGAATACGGGTTGGCGGGTGCGTCTTTCGGCTTTTCGTACCACGACACAACCGCGCAGCTTTTCGCAAACGAATGGTATGAAAGCGTGGAGGCCGCGCGCGAGGAATTGAGCAGCGCAAAGGCCCAGGGCCGCAAGCCGGAGTCCGCAAAGCTTTCCGCCGCGAGCGCGCATCTGAAAGCACTGAAGGAGGCCAAGGAGTTTGAGCGCTACAAGAACAGGTCTTTGATGCGCGTGATACCCGCAAAGGGCGGCTGGCTCACCGCCGTGGACGTGCTTTTGGCGCAGGAACAAAACCCCGCGGAGCGCGACATACTCTTTCTCTACGCAAAAATTTTGGACGACATCTCATTAAAAAACGAGGCCGATGCAAAGAGCCACGTATCTGAACTGAAGACGAAACTCAGGGCCGCCATGCCGTCGGGCTTTGAGAAGGTGCGCTTTGAAAATTTTTACAACATGCTGGACCCGTTTTTCTCGGGGATGATTCTTTACGCGGTTTCGCTCGCGCTCCTGCTCGTCTGCGTTTTCGCAAAGCCGCGCGCGGCGGGCCTGCTTTTCGGCGCGGCGGCGGTCTTCATCCTCTTCGCGCTCCTTGCGCATTCCTTCGGAATTTTTGCGCGTATGTACATACAGATGCGCCCGCCCGTAACAAACCTCTATTCGTCGATAGTCTTCGTGGGCTGGGGCGCGGCGTTTGGCGGCTTCATCCTTTCTCTTAAAAGCAGGGGGGCCATATACGCGCTTGGCGCGGCCTTCGCGGGCGCGGCGTCATTGCTTGTGGCGCTCAACCTCCCCCATTCCGGAGACACCATGGGCATGATGGCCGCGGTGCTCAATTCCAACTTCTGGCTGACGGCGCACGTGGTCACGATAGTGGTCGGCTATTGCGGAGTGTTTCTTGCGGGCTTTCTCTGCGCGCTGCGGCTCTTGGCGTACGCGGTCAAGCGTTTGGAATTCACGAAGGAAAATTCGGAGGAATTCCTCAAGAACGTGTACATCATCCTTAACTTCGCGCTGCTCTTTTCATTCGCGGGGACCATGCTCGGCGGGATATGGGCGGACATGAGCTGGGGGCGCTTCTGGGGGTGGGACCCGAAGGAAAACGGCGCCCTTATGATAATACTTTGGACGGCCGCCGCAATCCACTGCAAGAGGCTGCACCTTGTCTCCACGCGCAAATTTTTGGCGATGTGCGTGATTGGAAACATAGTGGCGGCCTGGGCGTGGTTCGGCATCAACATGCTGGGCGTGGGTTTGCACGCATACGGCTTCATGTCGGGCGGATGGTTCTGGTTTTGGTGCTTTACGGCGTCGCAGATGATAATCGCTCTGCTCTCGCTCATTCCGGCAAAGAAATCCGCTCCGCAGAATTTGCCCTAAATCATGCGCTTGATTAAGGCGTCTATGTTCGGCGGGCGGCCCATGAAGTTTTCGAACGCCTCGTCGGGCTCGACGGTTTTGCCCACGCGCAAAATTTTGTCGGCAAACTCCCTTCCAACCTTGGGGTTGAGCACGCCTTCCCGCTCGAAGCGCGAAAACGCGTCGGCGTCCAAAACCTCCGCCCACTTGTAGGAGTAGTAGCCGGCGGCGTAGCCCACGGGGTCTCCGAATATGTGCGTGAAGCGGGCTAGGATGTTGGGCGGGTTTTCCGAAAGCGGCGTCTTGTAATCTTCCAGAAGCGCGTCCAGCTTTTCATCCAGGGATGAGGAAAAGTTTTTAGTGTCGAGATGCAGCATGAGGTCCGACGCGGAGAGGAGCAGCTGGCGCATGCAGTCGCTCGCGCCCCTGAATTTGCGGGACTTCTCGAAGGCGTCGAACACCTTTGCGGGGATTTTTTCCGCGGTCCTGTAATGGAAGGAGAAGATGTCAAGGCACTCCTTCTTTGCGCACCAGTTTTCCATTATCTGCGAGGGGAGTTCGACGAAGTCCCACGCGACGTCGCGCAGTCCGAACTCCGGGCAGTCCATGAGGAAGAAGTGTATGAGGTGGCCGAACTCGTGGAAGAGCGTTGAGACCTCGTCGTGCGAGAGCAGGGCGGGCTTGCCGCCGGCGGGCTCGTTGAAGTTTCCGCCAATGAAGCCGAGCGCGGGTGAGATGCCCTTTGCGCTTTTAAGCAGGTTCATCCACGCGCCGGCGCGCTTTTCCTTGCGCGGAAAAAAGTCCGCATAGAAGGAGCCTATGTGCTTCCCGCGCTCGTTCCTCACCTCGTAGAATTCAACGCCCTCATGCCAGACGTCGGGCGTGGCGGCCTTGTTGACGCTCAGGCCGAAGAGCGTTTTGCAGATTTTGAAAAGGCCGTCCATGACGTTTTCAAAACTGAAATAGTCGCGCAGAACTTCGGGGTCAAAGTCATGGCGCGCCTTGCGCATGAGCTGCGCATAGTACGGAACCTGCCAGGGAGCCAGCCTCGCTTCGTCTGAATTTTCGAGTTCAGCCTTGAAAAGTTCCAGCTCGCCGGTTTCCGCTCTGAAGCGTTCCGATATTTTCGCGCGGATTTCAAATACGAAGTTCAGCGCGTTTTTTCCAGATTTTGCCATGCGCCGTTTCAGCACAAAGTCCGCAAAATTCTTGTGGCCGAGAAGCGAAGCCTCCTCGTCGCGCAGGGCGAGGATTTCTGCGATGAGTGCGCCGTTGTCAAACGGCGCTTCGCGGCCAACCTTTGAGCTTGCGCGCCACATTTCTTCGCGCAGGGCGTCGCTCTTTGCGTAAGTCAAAACGGGGTTGAAGGACGGCGCTTCAAGCGTGAAGACCCAGCCCGCAAGCTTCTTTTCTTCGGCCTTTTTCCTGGCCAGCGCCATGGCGCTGGCGGGAAGGCCCGCCAGCATGGCCTCGTCCTCCACGTGTTTGAAATACGCGTTTGTGGCGTCGAGCACGTTGTCGGAAAACTTCTGCGTCTTCTGCGCGAGCAGGGTGCCTATCCGCATGAGGCGCTGCTTTTTGTCGGCAGGCAGATCAGCCCCGCTTGATTTGAAGTCTTCCAGCGTGTCTTCCAGCAGGGTTTTCTTGTAGCCCTCGAGGCGCTTAGCCTCGTCGCTCTCGGAAAATTTTTTGACTATCTTCCAGAGTTTGCCGTTGAGGTGTATTGAGGAATAGAATTCCGTCACTTCCGGCAGCGTTTCGGCGATCGCCTCGCGCAGTTCGGGGGAGTTGCTGACCGCGTCAAGGTGGTTGGCCCAGTTCCAGAGGTTGTCGAGGTCCGTGGTGGCGCGGTCAAACGCGCGTATGCAGGATTCGTAGGTGATTTCGTTTTCCGTGAACGCGCAGATTTTGTCTATGGCCTTCTGCGCGCGGCGTATGCCCTCAAGCGCGTCTTCGCGCAGCGTCTTGGGGTCCATCTGCGACCACTGCGGCGGAAAGCCCTTCTGTAAAAATGTGTGATGGTTTTTCTTCATCTGCAAATATGCTCTTAAATGCCTGTCGGCTTTTCAACTCTTATCGGCTTTTTTGCTTCGCAAAAAAATGCGCGGGGAAAATTTTCCCGCGCGCATGATGTTTTTTTCAAAAAGTCGCACTATTTTTTTTGCGGCGGCTCTGCGGGGTCAAACATCCCGCCCTTGTCCTCGTCCGCCTGCCAGATTTTCACGTAGTCCACGTCCATGCTGGTGCCGTCCACTTCGTCCGTGACGCCGTGCGCCCAGTGCGTGATTGCCGCGCTCAAATAAACCGGCGCGGGGTAATGCGCAACCTCGTTTTTGCGGCGCATCATCTCCTTTCCGTTGAAGTAGAAAACTAGCTCGTTCTCGTCCCAGAGCAGCGCGTAAGTGTTCCAGCTCTTTGAGAGTTTTACGGAATTTTTTTCGTAGTTGCTCCTTGCGGAGCGATCCTTGATTTTCTTCCACTCTTTCCCGTCGAAATATTCCAGCTTGTAGCTGGGAAGGGTGTCGACGTACTTGCCGTCATTGAACCAGCCGGAGACGAACTGCACGCAGCCCGCGTATTCCGGCTCGTCAAGCTCGAGTTCGATCCATTTAACCCCCTCGACTTGCGAAACCCATGACGACGACAGCCTGCCGTCCACCGCGTATTCTGGCCTGAACCTGTCATCCGCCTCCTTGCCTCTGGCGACGGGAAAGCGCCCGCTGACGGTCACCTTGGCGTTTTTCAGCAGGTTTTTGGCATTCACGGCTCCGACGAAAAGCCCCTTTTCAGAAAGGGTCGGGTAGCCGTCCGCGCTGTGTTCAAAGGCCGATATTTCGCGGATGTGAAAGTAGTTGAAGTGGTCGCTCGTTATCCTGATTTTTTTCACGAGGATGGGAACGTCGAGGGGCGCGGAGACGAGGGCTTCGGCCTTTGAATTTCCGTCCCCCATTTCAAACGTGTTGTGGTCTACGGGGTGGCTTTTGCGGCCCTGGTCGTCGGTTTTGACGTCGCTCCAGTTGTGGATGGTGCAGTTGAGCTCGTCCGGGTAGTGGCCCTCGTTGATGTCCAGCTCGAAGCGCTTGAATTCCGGCGGCACCTTTCCGCGCGTCATTATCCAGAAGGAGTTGTTGACGCCCGGGGCGTCCGCATAGCGGTAGCGGCATTCAAAATAGCCGTACTTGAAGTGCTTCTTAGTCCAGATGCTGCCGCTCGTCCAATCCTGCCCCGCGCGCGTCTCCTTTTTGTTGCGCAGGCTCAGTATGCCGTCCTTCACCTCGACATTCTCCGGCCAGCGGCTGCAGAGTATGTGCCCGTTGGCCCAGCGTTCCGACTCCCATGTTTCGTCGAGCTTCGGGCGCTCGTATTTGAAATCGTCATCGAAGACGAGCTTCCAGTTTTTGCCGGCCGGCGGCTCGGCATTTGAAGTGATAAAGGCGCCGAGCGCGCAGAATGCAGCAATCAGTTTTTTCATAGTTCCTCCGTTAAAATTTATTTGATTTCCCCGCCGTCCTCGTCGGCCTGCCAGATTTTGACGTAGTCCACGTCCATGCTGGTGCCGTCCGCGGCGTCGGTGACGCCGTGCGCCCAGTGGGTTATGGCGGCGCTCAGGAAAACCGGCGCGGGGTAGTGCGCGGTGTCGTTTTCCGTGCGCCACATCTCTTTTCCGTTGAAGTAATATATGACGAAATCCCTGTTCCATTCAAGTGCGTAGACGTTGAAGCCTTTGCTCAAGTTCACGCCCTTCGACTCATAGTTTAGGGATTTGTCTTTTATGAGAACCCACTCTGTCCCGTCGAAATACTCGATTTTGTAATAGGGCAGGCAGTTTTTGTATTCGCCCGAGTCGTTCCAGCCGGAGACGAACTGCACACAGCCGAGTGCGCGCGGCGCGCCGAAGTCAACCTCTATCCACTTTTGCCCGCCGCTTTGCGAAATCCACGAGGTCTTGACGTCGCCGTCGACGGCGTTTTCGGGGGAGTCGTTCAAATTTTGACGATTCGCACCGCCGTTAAAATATTTTCCGCTAGCTCCTGCCTTGCAGCCCTTGGCAAAATTCTCGACGCCGTCTTTTTGAATTATTCCGCGCTGCGGGTCGAACTCCGGATAGCCGCCGAAGGAGTCCTTCTTGTATGCGGCGATTTCGCGGATGTGAAAATGTTTGTTGTGGTTCGAACTTATCCTGATTTTTGTGGCGACCACCTCCTGGTCTATGGCCACGCTCACAAAGGGTTCGGGCGCTTCCGTAGGGCCGCCGAGTTCGACGCTCTTTGTGGCCACAACATGGTACTTTGACCCGTCCGCCCGCGCTTTGATGTCGTCAAACTTGTGGAGCGTCATGTTGAGCTCGTCGGGGTAGTGACCCTCGTTGATGTCGATTTCAAAGCCCTTGAAGTCGGGCTTTTTGCCGCTGGAGGTCAGCCAGAATGAGTTGTTGACGCCCGCCGCCGCAGCGTATCTGTAGCGGCATTCAAAATATCCGTATTTGAAATGCTTTTTTGTCCAGATGCTTCCGCTCGTCCAATCCTGCCCCGCGCGCGTTTCCTTTTTGTTGCGCAGCTTGAGGATGCCGTTTTCGATTTCCACGTTCTCGGGCCAGCGGCTGCTGAGTATGTGCGGGTTGGCGCGTTTGTCTGAAAACCAGTTTTTGTCGAGCTCCTCGCGCGGGCAGTTGAAATCGTCCTCAAAAACGAGCTTCCAGTCCTTGCCGGAGGGCGGTTCGGCAAAAAGCGCGCAGGCGAAAAATGCGGGGAAGAAAAGGGCGGATTTGGAGGGAGATTTTATACGCATGTATCGGTTTTGAGATTCGCGATTGTTCCCCTTTTGCGCGGGCGAGTCAAGCGCATTGCCGGAAGTAGGTAATGAAACGTGTTTTCGGTCATTTATATAATTTGTTAAATTTCGGCAAAATAAACTTGCAATGAACTGTGTTTGGAGCTAAACTGAACGCATGTTCAAATAAAAAAGGAGGCAAACCAGCATGAAAAACATCCTAAAACTGATTTTTATACCACTGGCAATCTCTGCGCCGGCGGCGTTTGGAGCGAAATATTACTGGGCCGACGCTTCCGGTACAACCGCGCGCTCGTTCGCCGATGAATACTGGAGTTCCAGCCAGGACATTTTAGATCCCGCCTCCGCTCCCGGCCTTACGAATATCACCGCCGAAATATACAGGATGAACGGCCTCACGGCCCAGTCAACCGTCAGCATTACCGACGACATATCCTGGAAGAGCCTGGTCAACGATACGACATCCTCCGGTTCGTGGTACATGCACAGCGCCGCCAGCACCATTTCCCTGGACTTGCTGGAGCAAAGTTCCTCCACCTCCAACATCACCATACGCAAAACCCAAAGCGGCCTCGGCCCGACGGTCGCCGCAAAGCAGCTCAAGGTGACTGCGGGCGTACTCTCTCTTGGGTTGGCTACGGACCGCTATTTTATAAAAAACGTGACTTTCGGGGACGCGGAAAACCCGAACGCCACCAGCGTGGACATCAACGGCGGCAGCGTATCCATTTATTCCACGCAGTTCGTCAATTACGGCAACATAAACATTTCAAACGGCGCGCTGGGCATTTTTAAGGGAAAGTACGAAACTTTAAGCGGCCTGCCGTGGTCAGGTCCCAATGTCACAATAGCAGCCGGGAACACCGTGACCCTCGGGGACGGCGGGGCCTTCAGATTCGGCGCCTACAACAATCCCCTGGACTCCAGCATTGACATTTCCAAAGTTGTTGCACGGGGTTCTTCCAACGCGGTTTCCGACACGGCCTACTCCCAGCTTCTGCTGTATTCGAGCATAGAACCCTACGGCGAAGGGGAGGATAAACGCTATCCGGTCAGGGTAAGGGAGCTTGTGATAGGGCAGACCCTTTCCGAAGAAAAGACCGTGGACAACTCCAGGCTGGAAATGAAGTTTTCAGGCGCGGTGCACATAGACTCCATAACTTCGGAAAATATCGGCGGGGTGGACACGGGCACAAAGACGCGCACGGACTCCAACCAGGGGCTCTACATCTACAACTATTCCAACGCAGACATCACGGTCGGCTCCATGAATGTGGCCTTCTCTTCCATCGAACTGGCGAACAGTACAAACCTTATAGTGGAAGGGGATTTCACCCATTTCTGGATAGCCGCTGCTGCCTCGCACATCCCGCCCAGCTTTAGAATCTCCGCGAACAGCAGCTTCACGGTGAAGGGGGAGTTCATCAACAACGGCGTGATTCTCTTCGACACCTCCGCAACCGCGGGGATGGAAACCAACGTGAGCTTTGGCGGCATAGGTGGCGGGCTTAACGACGCCAGATACAGGATAACAACCAGCTCCTCCACAGCCAAGGGCAACACCATTATCACCCTGACCGGCGCGGGCAGATACACATACACGGGCCGCCTGCACGATATGGGCCAGAATAACGACCCCTCGACGTTCACCAGCGCCGCCCTTTCAATAGTGAAGGTCGGAAGCGGAATTCAGTATTTCAGGGGTGCCAACTACTACAGGGGAGACACCATAGTGCGCGGCGGAGAGCTTCACATTGCCGCGGAGATTGGCAACAACGGAAAGGGAACTTTTGACTGGGCGCTGGGCAGGGTCAGTCTTGAAGACGGCGCAATCAGCGCCACAGGCTATCAGAATACGAGCGAAG
>JAVBSZ010000203.1:0-17680 GCA_031556415.1 Opitutales bacterium
ATTTTTTTAACCTTTTATATGAAAATTTTTCTGGCAGGGGTTCCGCTCGGATGCGACAATATCGGCGATGAGGCGATACTTTCCGGAGTGGTGCAAATTTTGAGGAGAAATTTTGACTCTCCGGAAATCGTCGTAAGCACGGCAAAGCCCGAGGAGACGGCAAAGCTTCTGGACGTGCGCGCCGTGCAGCTCATAGGCTTTGCGAATGCTAAAGTGCTCACCGCAGAGGAGCTCGCGGAGGCCGAAACCGCCATGAAGGGGTGCGACGCCTTCATCTGGGCTGGCGCAACCGGACTTTCAGACTACCCCGACGCGGCGGTGGACCTTCTGAAAAAGGCGCAGGGCTTCGGCCTTAAAACCGTCCTCTGGGGCGTGGGCATGGACGACACCCTCAACCCCGCCTTCTTCAGGCTGGGCGGAAAAAAACTTCTGCTGTGCAAACTGCTCGGCCTGCCGGCATTCGGCAAATTCAGCTTTGTGGATTTTGTGCAGAAGCGCATGGAGATGCGGGCGAGGCGCAAAATCTCCGCCGCCATTTCCCACTGCAATCTGATAGTTGTCAGAGACCCCGAGACGCTCGCGGAGCTTATGAAGGCGCCGCCGAAAAAGCGCATACACGTCGGCGCGGATTCCGCGATAATCCACGACGCGTTCAACCTTGCAGACCTGGACGCCGCGGGAGAAGACGCCAAGCGCGAACTCACAGACCCTTCGACGAAAAAAATCGGCCTCTGCGTTTCGGCGCAGCGCAAAATTTCGAACATGGCGCAGCTGGCCGCAACGCTTGACGCGCTGCTTGAAAGCGCGGACAGACGGATGTTTTTCATCCCCATGAACCCGCTGACGGACTCCGTGCTGATGGAGGAGATACGCGCCAACATGAAAAACGCCTCGCGCGCAATTTCGCTGAAAAACTGCGACGAGCCGAAAAACGTGCTCGCCGCCGCCGCCTGTTGCGACGCCGTGATATCAAGCCGCCTGCACCTGCTCATACTTTCCGCCAACGTCGGCACGCCGATAATAGGCATATCGCGCGGAAGCAAGGTAGACAACTTCATAAGGCAGTTCGGCCTCACCAGCGCGGGTAGCGTGAACGATTGCGATTTTGAACTTTTAATCAAACAGACCGAGGAGGCGCTTGCCGGAAAGGCGCAATTCCGCGCAAATCGGGAGGACGTGTACGCGCGTCTGCACCGCCGGCTTGATGACGCCGAAAAGCTTCTGAAAGCGTCTTTGGATGCTTAAAGCCGTAATCAGCAGATGTTTTTAACTACTGAATTGTAAATTAGTGAAACGTCTGTGTGAAAAATTATACTTGCAAATGGGCATTCCCTGATATTCCCTAATTGACTTTAAATCTTCCGCATATTCGATGGAGAACAGCGAACTAAACATAAACGCAGCGCCGGCGCAAAATACAGAGACTCCGGCAGGCAACGAAACGCCGCCGATGCTCTTTAAATTCAGCATCGCGCCACTGCTTTTGTCCGTATACCTGAAGTGGAGATGGATTCTCGCCTTCTTCCTCATTGCGCTGACGACCGCCTGGATATGCCTGCACTACGCGGGCAAATATTCCCTCAGCGCCTGGACGGCGACGGCAAAAATCTTCCACCAGACGCGTTCGGAAAGAATCCCAACTTTTTACAAGCCCATGGAAACCAGTTCCGTGGCGCAGATGCTCATGACGCAGGACGTCTTCTCAAGAGTTGCCTCAAGGATGTCCTCTTTGAATCTGGACTACAAGCCGGAGATGCTCAGCTACGTTGAAATCGTCCCAGGCAGGGGCAGGGAAAACATAATCACAATCAACGCCTCCGCGAGCACCGCGGAAACCGCGGCGGCCATAGCCAACGCCGTGGCCGAAGTCGGCGTTGACGAATACGTGCGCAGACAGAACGACAACATCCACAAGATGATTTTGGACCGCCAGCGTCAGAGGGCGGACGTGCAGAACGAACTGCTCAGGATTTCCGAAAAGAAGAAATCCATCAACTCCCCCAAAACCGGCCTCCCGCCGGACCTCGAACTGGAAAGGGTGCGCGAGGAAATTTCAGACATAGACTCCAAAAAGGCGGACGTGCTCATGCGTATTGAGGAGTCGGAAATAAAAATCGGCGAAATCGCGAAGGCCCTCAAAACCACGCCGAGGGAGGAAGTTTACGACACCACGGTTGACAACACGTCGACCACGGGCCTGAAAGGCAAACAGGCCGACCTTGAGCGCCTAAGGAAACGCTACACGGAAGACAATCCGAAGATTAAAATCCTGGTCGAGGAAATCGAAGATCTGCAAAGGAAGGAGCGTGAGGGCAAGGAGCAGTCGCCAGCCATAATCAAGTCCAGAAAGAGCTTCATTTACGACGGGCTTGAAACGCAGGGCATAAACCTCGCCATAGAAAAGACCACGCTGCTGGCCCTGCTCACGCGCTTTGACGCGGAAAGCACGAAGAAGCGCGCGGAAATCAACGCTCTGCTGGAAAAAAATTACGAGTTCGCCACCCTGACCAACAACGAGAAGCTCCTGCATGAAAAGGCCATCAGGATAGAGGCCAGCATCAACGACCTCGAGTTCATCGTCAGCACCGCCGTCCCGGACGTTGACATCTTTGAGCGCGCAAAGATACCGGGCTCCTCCAACATCCGCAAGGTGCAGGTGAAGGTTATAGCGCTCGGCGTCTTCCTCGTGATACTCTTTATCATAACGCTTGCGGCAATCCGCATTGCAAAGCTCAAGCTTCTGTCCTCCAGCGAATACAAGCTGGCCCTCGGCGTGGAGAACCTCGGAGAAATCCCGCAGACTTCGCAGTACTCCAAGGAGATCGTCGTTTCCGCCCTCCAGAAGGTGTACTCCAACATATTCACCGCCCGCGCAGACGCCAAGACCCTGCTCATCATAAAATACCAGACGGTTAACGATTTTGAGGAGGAAGTCTCGGAAATATTCAACATAAGCGCAACGCAGGGCTTCAACGTGTTCAGGCTTAGGTGCTCGCCGCTTTCGCTGGAAAATTCGGTGGACAAACTCACGCCGGAGGCGGATGACGAAGTTGCCGCGCAGCTCGTAAGCGTGTCAAAGTTCGCCAACATGGGCACCTTCTTCTACCAGAATGACTACACGCTTGACGCCGCGGAAGTTGACCTGCTGAGGTTTGACCTTGAAACCCTCTCCAGGGCCTACGATGTCATAACCGTGGAAGTCTCGTGCGACGAAAGAAACGGACAGGCCATAGCGCAGATATCGGCGCTCACGCAGTACGCGGTCATATTCTCGTCTTTCGACACCACGAGCAAGGTGCAGATTTACAACACCGTCAACCAGATTATAGAGGAGCGCTCCTCTATGAGGATAGGCGGCGTTCTCGCAGACATTCCAAATCCGTATTACAAGAAATAAAATGAGAAACCTTGCAGACATACTGAAAGCTACGGGCCTGGGCCTGGCGCTGCTTGCATTGTGCGCCTGCCAGCATGACATAGATCCGGAGGACCTTGACTTCCCCCCGGAAACGGAGCAGAGCGGCATTGCAACCTCGGACGTCTCGCCGGAAGAGGCGGAGAAAGTCCTGGAGGAGATAGAGGCGGAGCCCTACCCCGCGTACACCATACAGGGCGGGGACAGGTTCAGGGTGCGCGTCTATAACGAGGACGAACTCAACGCGAGCACCTCTTCCGCCACGACCCTCGTCACGCCGGACGGCTACCTGATTATGGACATGATAGAGCCCGTGCTCGTCAAAGACCTGACTATCGTGGAGGCCACGCAGAAGGTTAAGGAAGAGCTGGGGAAGTTCATAAGGTACCCGCACGTGGCAATTCTGCCGGACGCCATACAGGGCAAGACCGCAACGCTTCTCGGCGCGGTGAGAGATCCGGGCGAGTTTGCCGTTACGGCCAACACCCGCCTTTCGGACCTTATAGCAAAGGCGAAGGGCTTTGAAATGGGCTATCTTGACTCAAAGAGCGTGAGCCTTGCCGACATCGACAACGCATACATAGTCAGGGACGGCAAATTCATACCGGTGAACTTCCAGGAGGCGCTGATGAGGGGCAACCAGAAGCACAACATCAGGATATTCCCAAGGGACATCGTCTACGTCCCCAAGAAGGAGGATTCAAGCGTGATGGTCATGGGCGAAGTCAAGCAGCCGCGCATGGTCAACTGGAGCTCGGGAATGACCTTCATAGACGTCCTCGCCTACGCGAACGGCCTTACAGACGAATACTGGGGCTCCGCCCTCATACTGCGCAAGCCCAAGGACCCGAGCGACGGCGCCTTGAAAGTCTACAAGATAGACGTGGACGACGTCATCGCCGGCCGCCAGAGAGACTTCAAGCTCGCCGCAGGAGACATCGTGTACATACCGAAAGACTCCATCAGCGAATACAACGTCTTTATCAGAAAGCTCATGCCGACAGCCCAGCTGATAAACGCGCTGATGTCTCCGCCGGCATACTGGCTTAACAACTAGTCAAAGGCGCGTGCCATGCGCCAAAAACGCGGGAACGAGGCGCGCCGAAACGGCCGCCTGTTCCCTTTTTACTCTCGCAAACACTCCGCACAAAACTACAACCCGAATGAAAAAAATCCACGCGTACATGTTTATTGACGCGCTAGGCTGGAACATAGTAAGCCGGCACGGGTTTGCGCTAGACGCCCTCCCTCACCGCAGGAAGGTGGAGATGCAGTTCGGATATTCGGCGGCGGCTGTGCCGACGATACTATCGGGGGAACAGCCCGAAAAACACGGGCACTTTTCATTTTTCTATTACGACCCGAAGAACTCGCCCTTCAGGAAATTCAGGTACATGAAGTTTCTTTGCGGCGCGGGGCTGCATCCGAAGTGCTTCTTCAACCGCGGCAGGGTGCGCAGGCACATATCAAGGCTGGTGGCCAAGCTCAATGGCTACACGGGCTACTTCAGCCTTTACAGCGTGCCCTTTGAAAAGCTCCCCTATTTTGACTATTGCGAAAAGCACGACATCTTCGCAAGCGGCGGCCTCGCCCCCGTGGAGAATCTGCGAGACGTCCTTGAAAAAAGCGGCCTCAGGTGGCACATGTCGGACTGGCGCAAATCCGAAAACGAAAACGTCAAAAGCGCCATAGACACGCTCAAGGGCGGCCAGACGGACTTCGCCTTCATATACTCCGGAGATTTTGACTCTTTCATGCACGACAACGTGTTCGATGACGCCGCAGTGCACGAACGCCTGCAAAGGTATGAGGGAATAGTTTCAGGCATCATTTCCGCGCTCAAGCAAAGCGGCAGGGAGTACGAGTTCACCGTGATTTCAGACCACGGTATGACGCCGAATGTGGCCACGCTTGACCTGATGAAGAAGGTCGGGGAGCTCAAGCTCAAGTTCGGCAAAGACTACGTCCCCTTTTACGACTCAACAATGCTGCGCCTCTGGTATCTTGATGACGGCGCAAAGGCAAAACTGCGCGAACGGCTCTCAAAGCCGGACTGCCGCGGAAGATTCGTCACTGACGCCGAGAAGGAGCAATACGGAATAAAGTTCCCCGGCGACAAATTCGGCAACGACATTTTCCTGATGGACGACGGCGTGCAGATAGAGCCGTGCGACCTCGGCGCAAAAGCCATGAGCGGCATGCACGGCTATTCTCCCTCGAACATAGACTCCTACGCGAGCTTCCTTTCAACCGCTTCTCCGCGCTTTGAGCCGAAGCACGTCAAAGACTTTTTCGCCCTGATGAAGGCGGACATACTGGAAGGCGGTTCAGCCGGCGCATGAAGGGCTCTCTCAACAGGGTCATAGCCGTCAACACGGTGTCGAACTACGCCATTATCGCGGTGCGCATGCTCTATGTCATCCTGATAACGCGCTACCTGCTGCACTACCTTGGAGATGATTTTTACGGCTTTTGGAGCATACTGTGGGCCTTCTACACCTACATAGTCATCTTCAACCTGGGCTTCGGCGCCGCGCTGCAGAAATACACGGCTGAGCATCTCTTTGAAAGGGACCTGTCCAAGTACAACAGGATAGTGGCCATGGTGCTGGCCTCATACGTCGGCGTCTCGCTGATAGTGGGCGTAATCACGCTCTGCGGCGCGTATTGGATGACGGGTTGGACCGGCCTTGAAGACCCCGAAAAAATCAGCACCTGCCGCGTCGCCCTTCTCATTTTCGGCGGCGGGATGATGATACTCTTCCCGCTTTCCATCTTCATTGAGATACTCACGGGGCTGCGCCTGATTTACCTCAAAAACATGGTGATGATGGCGCTGCGGGTGGCGGAAATGGGCCTAGTATTCATGCTCATCTGGCTTGACGCGGGCTTCATAGCCATAGTCGCGTTCTCCGTGGCGCTCAACATATTCTTCTTCTTCCTTCTGTGGCTGGTCATAAAAAGGCACATCAGGGGCTTCAGGCTCCGCGCGCGCCTTGACAGGGAGATATTCAAGGAAATCTACAACTTCAGCGCCTTCGTGTACCTCAACTCAGTGGCGCTGCTGGTCATCGCAAAGACGGACAGGTTCATTTTGAGCAGCATTCTGGGCATGCCGGCGGTGACGGCGTACCAGATAGGCACGCGCATGCCGGAGATGTCGCAGATGATTTCCTCGCAGTTTCAGGACAACGTCATACCGGTCACGGCAAACCTCGTGCAGTCGGGAGACACGGAAAAGCTCAAGAAGATCCTGGTTTCGGGAATGCGCTTCGGCGTGTTCATGTCCCTCGGGGCCACCGCGCTTTTCTACGCGCTCACCACACAGACAATCCAATGCCTCTTCGCCGTGGAAAGCGCGGATATGACGGCGATATGCCACCTCTTCCTCATTTCGCAGTTCGTCTACTGCGCCGTGCGCAGCGTGCCCTACCGCTATCTGCAGATTACCGGCAAGCACAAATTCATAGCCTACACTTCCGTTATACAGGCTGCGGCGGGAATAGCGCTTGCGGTTTGGCTCTGCCATGAGATAGGCGTGCTGGGGGTCGCCTACGCGGCGCTTATACCAAACCTTATAATATCCGCCTTTGTGATATTCCCCGTGGCAATGGTCAGGCTTGAGATAAACTGGTCGGAGATAGCCGCAATATTCGTCAAGCCCGCCCTGGCGGTCATACCCTCCGTTCTCATCTGCGTGTACGCGGCAAACTGGCTTGGCGCAACGGCGGAACGCCTCCTGCCCCTCACAGGCATATACGCCGCCGCCAGCCTCGTATACGCCGTAGCCGGCTGGACATTCGTCCTCACGAAGGATGAACGGAATTTCATCTCCGCAAAAATTCCCTTTTTAAAATCATTTGCCAACAGATGAAAACCGTAAGCATAGTCATGCGTTCAAGGAACGATGCGGACATAATCGCCCGCACGATAGACGCCATGCTTGCGCAGGATTTTGAAGATTTTGAGATAGTGAGCTTTGACAACGCCTCCACCGACGGCACGCGGGAGATAATTGCCAAATACCCGCAGATAAGGGCCTTCCAGGTGCCCGAAGGTCAGTACGTCCCGGGCCGCGTGCTTAACGACTCCGTGAAGGAGTGCGACGCAAAAGTTATAGTCTTTAATAATTCCGACTGCCTCCCACTGAATCCAAAATGGCTTGAAAACCTCGTAAGGCCCATACTCTCGGGTGGAGCGCAGCTCTCTTATGCGCGGCAGGTCTGCAGGCCGGACGCCGACGCATGGGTGAAGCTCGACTATTCACGCGCCTTCGCGGACGCCGCGCCGGATTTTGATTTCTTTTCCATGGCCAGTTCCGCCGTGGCCGCGCCGGTTTTCGAAAAAATCTCTTTCAGCCCCGAAATCAAATATTCGGAGGACTCCCTGTTTGCAAAACACGCCAGGGAGGCCGGCATGAAGGTGGCCTACGCCGCCGACGCGCTTGCGGAACACTCGCACAACTACACGCCCAAGCAGATAGCAAAAAGGTTCGCCGGAGAGGGCGTGGCGGACGCCGAAATCTTCGGCAGCGCACAGAGCATCTTCGGATGCCTCAAGCGCATCGCGGCGGACTGCGCGAAAGATTTCACGGCCCTCGCAAAAACGGGCGGGCTGCTCGCCTTCCCATCCTGCGTGAGGGCGCGCGTGTTCCAGAAGCTCTCATATTACAGGGCCAGACGCAGGGCCTTCAAAGAAATTTCAAAAGCATGAAGATAGCAAACCTGCTCAGAAGATTTTCCTTTACCGAATGGGGCGGCACAGAGAGCGCCGCTTGGAATCTCACCATGGGGCAACACGCCATGGGCCACGAGGTTGAAATGCTTTCGACCACGGCGCTTTGCCCTCTCAAAAAGGAGCTGCGCAACGGCGTAAAAATAAGGCGCTTCTCATACTTCTACCCGCACCTTTTCCTCAACGCAAAAAAACGCCTTGAGCTGGATAAAAAAGGCGGCAACCCATTCTCATGGGGGATATACAGGCACCTTCTCGCGGGCAGGTACGACATCATCCACTCGCACGCCGTCGGGCGCATATCGAAGGAGGCGATAATGGTCGCGCGCAAGCAGAACATCCCCTGCGTGCTCTCCTTCCACGGCGGCTATTACGATGTCCCGAAGTCGGAGTTTGACTACATGGCCAGGCCGCTCGAAAAGACTGTGGGCTACGGCAAGATACTCGAAAAGCTCTGGAAGCTCCCCAAAGACACGGTGGAGGCGTGCGACGGCATAATCTGCGTGGGGCAAAACGAGCTTAAGGAAATAGAAAAGCGTTTTCCGGGCAAGCCCGCCGTCTGCATACCCAACGGCGTGAACGCCCGCAGGTTTGACGCCGTGCCCGGCACCAGCTTCCGAGACAGGTACCGCATACCGGCGGACAGGAAACTGATTCTCTGCGTCTCCAGAATAGACCCGCAGAAGAACCAGCGCATGCTGCTGCGCCTGCTTAAAAGGCTTTTGGACAACGGAGAAAACGCCCACCTTGCGCTGGTAGGCTTTGTGACATCAACCTCCTACCGCAACGAATTCACCGCCGACACTTACGAGCTGGGCGTGACAGACAGGGTGACGATTTGCGAGGGCCTACCGCCCACGTCCGACATGCTGCTCTCGGCATACAAGTCTGCCGACGTTTTCGCGCTGGCAAGCGTGCACGAACCTTTCGGCATAGTCGCGCTTGAAGCCTGGAGCGCGGAAATACCGCTTATAGCCTCCGCCGTTGGCGGGCTTAAAACGCTCGTAAAAAACGGGGAAACGGGCTACCTCTTCTCGCCCAATTCGGACGACGAAATGGTGGAGGCCTACTACAACGCCATGAAACACAGGGAAACCATAGTTGCGAACGCAAAACACGAGAGCAAAACGGAATACTCCTGGGAGGCGGTAACGCAGAAAACGATAGACTTTTACAAGCTGCTAATAGATGGCAAAAAAAGGAAGTAAGATACTTTTCATCTCGCAATACGCGGGCATCATAGGCGGGACGGAAAAATTCATCTTCAGCGCCTCCAATCTCCTGCGCAAAAACGGCTATAAAACGACGGCAATATACTTTGAAAAAACCGCGAACGCGGAAAAATATTTAAGCGCGTTTGACGAAACCTTCTCAACAGGCGAAATCGGCAAACTAAGCGCGGAAGACTTTGCTCTTTGCACGCTGCATAAAATACAAAATCCGGAAATACTCTCCGCGCTGGTTGAAAAATTCTCGCCCGTATGCTTCGCGCATGACCACGACTATTTCTGCCCCAAGGGCTACAAATACTATCCGTACAAGCGCATAAATTGCCTTAGGCCCTACAACAGGATCGTCTGCGGCGCGTGCGCGTCCATAGTTCCGCCGCGCCACATCACGCAGGGCGTCGGGAATTTCCTCCGCAAAAACTTCTGCGAAATCGCGCGCCTCAACAGGGCGGTGAAGAAATGCCCAAGCTTTGCCGTGCTCTCAAACTTCATGCGCGACGAACTCGCCGCAAACGGGATTGCGAAGGAAAAAGTCAAACTCATTTCACCCTTCCTCGATTTTTCGGACGCGCATGAAAAAACGGAGGCGCCTGCAAAGCCTTTCAAAATGGTCTTTGCGGGGCAGCACGTTATGAGCAAGGGCCTGCACCTGCTTTTTGACGCTCTCACAAAAACGAAATGCGAAACCTTTACGCACGTGCTCGGAACGGGCCCGCGCACGGACTACTTTAAAGGGCTCTGCGCGCAGCTTGGCTTGGACGGCAAGGTGCGCTTTGAAGGCTTCACAAATTCGCCGGACAGATTTTACGCGGAGGCGCACGCCACGGTTTTCCCGTCCATGTGGCAGGAGCCCTTCGGGCTTGTAGGCATAGAATCCATGAAGCACGCTACACCCGTGATAGGCTTTGACGTGGGCGGCGTTTCGGAATGGCTCAAGGACGGCCTTAACGGCGTCATCGTAAAGGAGCGCGACACCGCCGCGTTCGCGCGCGCAATAGACACTCTTGCCGCAGACCCCGCGTTGCTTAAAAAACTCGGCGAGGGCGGAAGAAATTTCGTGAAGGAACACTACACGGAGGAACGCTTCCTCTCAGTATTTTTGAATTTGAAATGAAACTCCTCGTCAGCTGCCTTGGGTACGATTCCGGAAAGTCCGGAATTTCCGCATACATGAGAAACGTCGTAGCATGCCTTAAAGAGTGCGACGCCGATATCACGCTGGTTGTGGAAAGCGGGGACGAGGGGGACTTCGAGGGCTTCAAAAAGATAACCGCTCCGGCGAAATTTTCGAAATCCGCAAAGGGCTGGCTCTGGCATATTTTCGCCCTGCCCTTTTACGCGCGGAAGTTTGACTGCCTGCTGGTGCTCGCCGGCAACAGGCGCTTTGCCGTGTTCGGCCGCGCGCCGAAAGTCGGCGTAATTCACGACCTTTCGCAATACCGCGTGAAGGGGAAGTACGACCCGCTGCGCATGTTCTACCTTTCAAAAGTGCAGCCCCTGCTCGGCCGCGGCTTCAGCGCAATGGCGGCCATCAGCGGCTCCACAAAGGAGGACATTGAAAAGTACTGGCGCGTTGCGCCGGAAAAAATCACGCTCAACTACAACGGCCTTTCAAAACTTTGCGAGCCCGACGGCGGCGTGCTAACGCGCCTGAAGCTGCAAAAGTACATCTACTACGTCTCCCGCATAGAGCACCCTGGCAAAAACCACGCGGGGCTAATCAAGGCCTACGAGGCCCTCCCGCAGAGTTTGAGGGACGAATACAAGCTCGTGTTCACCGGCTCCAACTGGAACGGCGCGGACACCGTGCGCGAGATGGCGAAGAACTCCCCCTGTGCGGGCAACATCGTTTTCACGGGCTTTGTGACGGACGCGGAACTCTCCGCGCTTTACAAAAACGCGTCGCTCTTCGTATTCCCCTCATTTTCCGAAGGCTTCGGCCTCGGGCTTGTGGAAGCCATGGCGGCGGGCGTTCCCTGCGCCTGCTCTAAAGACTCCGCGCTCGGCGAAATCGGCGCGGACGCCGCCCTGAAGTTTGACCCTTATTCCGCAGACGAAATCCGCGCCTGCATGGAAAAGATTCTGACGGACGAGGCGCTGGCCGCCGAGCTCGTCAAAAAGGGCGAAGCGCGCGCGAAGGATTTTGACTGGGGCAAGCACGCGCGCACGCTAATGGACATCTGCCGGAAGGAATGCGCAAAATACGATAAATTAAAAATTTTCGACATTCCCTTCGACAACGCGCGCATGCCCGACATCGTCAAGCGCCTTGAAGAACGGGCGCGGGGAGACGGAAAAACGTCGGTCGCCTTCATCAACACGCACTACCTCAACACCGCGTACGAACACCCAGACCAGATTGAAAGGCTAAAGAAGTTTGACTTCGTTTTGCCGGACGGCAGCGGCGTTAGCACCGCCTGCCGCATACTGCGCTGCCCCTACCGCGACAACCTCAACGGGACCGACCTTCTGCCGCAGCTTTGCGAGCTTTCAAAACGCGAAGGCTTCACGATGTATTTTCTTGGCGGCAAGCCCACCGTGGCGCAGAGGGCGGCGGACAACCTTTTGAAGAGCTGGAGCGGACTCAAAATCCTCGGCACGCATGACGGGTATTTTCAGGACAAGCAGAAAATCATAGACGAGATAAACGCGCTCAAGCCGGATTTCCTCTTCGTCGGCTTCGGCGTGATACTGCAGGAAAAATGGGTGCTTGAAAATATCGGTGCGCTCAACTGCAAGGTCGTGCTGGCCGTGGGCGGCCTTTGCGACGTGTATTCCGGAGACCTCTTCCGCGTGCACCCAAAGCTGCGCGAGCTGGGCCTGGAGTGGCTCGGCAGGCTCTGGCAGGACCCCGTGCGCCTCTTCGGCCGCTACGTGATAGGCAACCCCCTCTTCGTCCTGCGCGTCTTCAAATACAAATTCACCCGCAGAGGTCATCTCTAAAGTTTTGGCTTGCGGGAACGGTTTATGCGGCGGGGGTTGGTGAGATTTTTAAAGATAAATTTCGCCGCATAAACCTCTCGGCTCTAGCTTTGAATTGCTCATACATTGCTTGGAATGGACGTTCAGTCCTATTCCTGCGCAATTCCTTCGCAAATACAAACCTGACGCGCGAGCCCCGCTAACCCAAAACTTCCCTCCGGATTATCCCTGCGGTCTAACCTTCGGTTCAGAGCTGCCTTCTAACCAACCCACACTTGGTCTGCGTTATTTTTTGAAATTAAAGCGTTCGATTGGAGAGGTAGTGCGGGCGTTTTCAAGAACCGGTTTAAGTTCGGCGAGTTTTTCCGGCATTGACGAGGCGAGGTTGTCTTTTTCCGCAGGGTCTTTGGAGAGGTCGTAAAGCTCCCACTTTGTTTCGGAGGGCTTGTTGACGTTGAGCTTTATCAGCTTGTAATCGCCTTTGATTATGGCCTGCTTGCCGCCCTGCTCGAAAAATTCCCAGTAGAGGTAATCGTGCTTGTTTTGCGCGCCCTTTCCAAGCAGCGTGGGCGCAAAGGATATGCCGTCGGTCTGCGCGGGCCTTTGCGCGCCGGAGATTTCCGCGAGCGTTTCAAAGACGTCCCAGAATGCGCTGACGTGGCTGTTCACAGAGCCTGCGGCAATCTTTCCCTTCCAGAAGGCAAGCATGGGCGTGCGTATCCCGCCCTCGTACATGTCGCGCTTGCCGCCGCGCAGGCCGCCGGATGAGTTCCAGAAATCCGGATCATGCCCGCCCTCGCGGTGCGCGCCGTTGTCCGACGTGAAAATTATGAGGGTGTCTTCAAGCGCGTTCTCCTTTTCAAGGAGCGCTATGATTTCGCCAACGTAAGTGTCCAACGCCTTTATCATTCCGGCGAAGGCCGCGCGCGGCTCGGGCTGCGACGTGTACGCACCCACGCGCTTGCTGTTTGAAACGTAGGGCTTTTCATCGCCGAATTCGCCCTTGAAAGAATCCATGTATTTGGGCTCAGTCCACATTTCCGCGTGCGGAATTGTGGTGGCGTAATAGACGAAGAAGGGCTTTTTCTCCGCCATATTTTTTTTGATAAACTTCACGGATTCCGCCTGTATGAGGTCCGCAGAATAGGTTTTGCGCGCGCCGTTTGCGTTTTCCGGAAACATAACCTTTTCGGAATCGCTCCACAGATAGGCGGGGTAATAGTTGTGGGCGGGAACCTGTCCGTTGTATCCGTAGAAGCGCTCAAAGCCCATCTTAAACGGCGCCGACGGGCTCTCCTGCGCGCCGAGGCCCCACTTGCCGAATATGCCCGTGGCGTAGCCCGCAGCCTTCAGGGATTTTGCAAGGGTGAAAGTTTCCGCAGGCATATCCTTGTCCCCGTCCGGACTGTATGATGAACCCATGTTGCCTCGTATGTACGAGTGCCCCGTGTGCAGGCCCGTCATCAGCGAACAGCGCGAAGGCGCGCAGACCGTGGAGCCGGAGTAATGGCGCAGAAAACGCATGCCGCCCTTCGCGAGGGAGTCTATGTTCGGCGTTTCAAGTTTGCGCTGGCCGTAGCAGGAGAGATCCCCCATGCCGAGGTCGTCGGCGAGTATGTAGATGATGTTGGGCGCCGCCTGCGCGCAGAGAGCTCCAAGCACAAGGGCGGATAACACTGCTATACTTTTTCGCATGGCTCTGAGTTTTTTGGAGGGAGGAAAAAAGTCAAACCCTAAGAACGCCTGCGGATGTGTGGACATAAAAAACGCGGACCCCGTCTGGGATTCCGCGCGGGAAAATTTGTTTTAATCTACTTTGATTTCTTTCTGCGCAATGCAAAAGCCAGCGCGATAAGACCGAAGAGCGCGGCGTACGCGGAAGGCTCCGGAACCAGAGTGAGATTAAGGGCTAGGTTGCCGTTAGAGTTGAGCCCAAGCTCGGCTTCGTAAAGATCCGTATCAACGCCGCTGATAGTGTAGAGGGCGTTTTCAAAGATAGAGGCGTCGACGGAGTTTCCGTTGAAGTCCATGATTTCGTACGAAGTGATTCCGTCGTCAAAATTCACGAAGTTGAATTCGAACTTGGCCTTTGAGCCGTCGGTTACGGTTATGGCCGTGGAGCCCGACAGATACGCGAGGATGGACATCGTGTCAAAGCTCGCGCCGTTGAAGTTGAAGACTAGCGCGCCGCCGTCGAAGGTTATGGAATTGGCCATGACGGAGCCTATACCTCCGTCTTCGCCGATTGCGCCGAAATAGCCGCCCTTGAGGTATACGTCGCCCAGGCCCCACTGCTGCTCCGCCACTCCGTTGCCCTTCTTGCCGGTGCCGCTGGCGTTCATCAGCAGCGTGCCGTCCTCCACAACGACGTCTCCGCGTATGTAGACTATGCCCGTGAATTTCTGTGTGCCCGAGCCCTTCTTGAGTATGCTGATGGCCGCGCTCGTGCCGTAAGTTGCGCTTGCGATTTCAGTGCGCGTGGCGTCCTGCCCGATGTCGTGCGTTCTAGACTTGAATTCGTACACGCCGCTCCCGCTGAGCTCAAACACCGTCTGCGCCCTGTCTGCCGCGCCGTAGTTGGTTGTGAGGCGGCCGCCGCTTATGGTGCTGGTGATGCCGAGCGTCTTCACGGTTATGGTCTGAACCGCCGTGTTTGTGCCGCCGTCAAACCTGATTCTGCCGTCGTTCTGTAGGACGCCGCCTATTGTCAGCGTGCGGCTGCCCTTGGTGCCAAGATCCGCAACGGCGACGTCGGTAGCATTCCCCGTCTGGTACTTGTTGGTAAAGTTTCCCGAAACCGTAACATTGCCCTGCATGGTGAGGGTTGCAACCGCGACATCCATGGAAGCCACCGTCACGTCCGAGCCGTTGGCGTATATGCGGAACGCGCCGCCAGACGTAGTTGCAGAGGAAGTGGCCGCGACGATGTTGCCGATGTTTATCGTGGAGCTCGTGTACGCGTACAAAGAAAAATCCGAAAGCTGGGCGGCTTTTACTTCGATGTCCCCCACCTTTATCGCGGTGGAAATGGGGGAAGTTTCGGAGTAACCCAGCGTCACATCGCTCTTGCCCGTGGCGTAGATTTTGTTGTTCGTGAGGTCCAGAGTCGGGTCCGTCCAGACCTTGAGGAACTTGCCGCCGCTTGCGCCCTTGTTGAATTTCAGCACGCCGTTGTCCAGATAAATCCCCTTGCCGGAAGTCATGGAGAATTCGGTCGTTGCTATTGAAAGTGTTGAGCGGTTCGTTGACGAATTGCCGACGAGCGCTATGTCTCCGGTCACCGTGAGGTTTTTAAGGTAGGTGCCGGCGGAAGTGTCGCCAAGGACGGTCGTGCTGCCGTTGGCGCCGTAGATGGTGCCTGAAGTGACGGACAGATTCTTTGAATCCATCCTTCCCCTGATTGTGAGCGCGGAAACCGTATAGCCCGACACGTTCATCTCGTTCAGGATGCCGTCGGTAAGGGTGAGTACGGTGTCGTTGACTTCGGACGAATTGTACCAGGTCCAGGCGTTGGCAAGCTTTGTCGGGTCCGCGCTGTTGCGTATGCCCTTTAAGGTCAAGCCCTCGCCGAAGCTGGTCATCATGGTTCCAGTCACCGACATGCGGTCAAACACCTTTGTGGACGTATCGCCAAGAGAAGTTGCGGCGGAAAGCGTCAATTGGTTTGTGCTCCAGTTGCCGGCGGTCTCCAACGCGGACTGACCAGACTTCCAGAAATAATCTGAAGCGGTGAATTGTTTTGCCGGCATGGTCCAATCCGCAAACGAAACGGAGGAAACACAAACACCGACAGCTAACGCAATGGTTTTTTGTATAGGGTACATAGGAATTATAAATAAGCAGTGGAACGATCGTGCTAAATTCAAAACCGTAATTCAATAAAAAAATTAATAAAAGATACAAAATGCCAATATTTTTCCTTAAAATACTAAATACAAACTAAATATAAATCCACGCACGCTGCACTTGAGTCACCGCTTTAGCGGCATAAAAAAATCGAGAATCGCTCAAAGAATTGGCGGCATGGTTTGGATGAAGAACGAGACTTGGCGAAGTGCGCGCGGGTGCGTAGCGTACTCAGACTGCACGTGAGCAGTCGGGCGCGCTTTATTCACGCAGCTATTGAATTCGCGTTCACAGCGGTGAACGTCTCACCACTCGTTTCACTCGGGCGGATTGTTTCACAATCCGTTCCGTCTCGGGCTTCGCTTCGCTCACCGCTCGCCGTCGCCAAACAAGTCGCTCAATTTACGATGGAGAGTACGGCGGGAGATACCGAGCAGCTCCGCAGCCTTGCTCTTGTTGCCGCAGGATTGTTCGAGGGCGGCCTGGATGAGGGCTTTTTCGTTGTCGCGTTTTGAAAGAGATTTCGGGGCGGCGGCTGAGGGTTTGGCGGGAGAAACAAATTTTTCGTCCAAATCTTTTTTATCCAAGAGACCTTTTGAATTCGTCACGACGAGGTTCTCGCAGAAATTGCGCAGCTCGCGGATGTTGCCGGGCCACGGATAATGTTCAAGCGCCTTGAGGGCGTCGGAAGAAATGGCGACGGGCTTGGTGTTGTTTTCCTTGGCGAAGAGCCCTATGTAAAAATCGAGCATGGGGGAAACGTCTTCGAGCCGTTCGCGCAGGGGCGGGATGCTTATTTCCACGACGTTGAGCCGGTAATAGAGGTCTTCGCGGAATTTGCCCTCGGCGGAAAGCTCTTTTAGGTTGCGGTTTGTGGCGCAGATGAGGCGGATATCGACGGAGGTGTTCTGCACGCTGCCGACGCGCTCAAAGCTCTTTGTTTCAAGGAAGCGTAGCAGCTTGACCTGCGTGGGGCTGTCAATATCGCCGATTTCGTCGAGGAATAGCGTGCCCTTATTCGCGGCCTCAAAGCGGCCCATGCGGCGGGCCACGGCGCCAGTGAACGCGCCCTTCTCGTGCCCGAAAAGCTCGCTTTCAAGCAGGTTTGCGGGTATGGCCGCGCAGTGCACGGGCACGAACGCGTTTGAAGCGCGCGGGGAATTCTTGTGGATGAACTGCGAGACCAACTCCTTGCCCGTGCCGGTTTCACCCGTAATCATGATGGTGGCCTTTGAGGGCGCAACCTGCTTTGCCTTTTCAAGCACGGCCTTCATGGCGGAAGATTTTGCGATGATTTCGCCTGCGGCAAATTTGCCCGCGCGCGGCGCGGCCTTTTCGGGCGCGGGGGCTGAAGCCTTCTCCTTGCGCGCGGCGGCGGCCTTTTTGATTGAGGCCTCAAGGCGCACCAAGTCTATGGGCTTTGAGATGAAGTCCGCAGCGCCCCGCTTCATAGCCTCGACGGCGGTTTCGACGTTTCCGAAGGCCGTCATCATTATGCAGGCGGGCTTGTAGGGCATGGCCGCCGCCTTGTCTA
>JAVBSZ010000073.1:0-9469 GCA_031556415.1 Opitutales bacterium
TAAAAAAACTGAAATATTTTCATTTTTTTTGAACGAACCCCGTTTGCCTTCGTCTTAATTACCGAAAGCAATGTATTAATTTAGTTTGTTTTCAGTTCAGTTTGTAGTTTGTGTTTATATAAGCGCCCTCTCGGCCCCCCACGCGAGAGGGCGTTTTCTTTGGCGAATGCTTTTGGCGAATAACTGCGTTTGCTTCGCGCGCCAGACTGCTTACGTACCACTTGTACGCGACGCACCCTGGCGCACTTCGCAAGCCTTGTTCTTCATCCAAAATCACTGCGCCAAAGTGGATAGCAGACGATGTTCATTTTCCTTGCGCCCTGCTCTTCATCGAAACCACGCCGCGAAGGCGGCGGGGGAACAAACTGCAACGCAGTTTGCCCGAGCGAAGCGAGTGGCGAGACAACGCGGATTTTTGTGAAACAAAAACCAAGGTGCGAGTTCAATCATTGCGCCAAAACGGCAGACCTAAGTTTTTCCTGATGCCGTCGGCGGGGAATCGAATGTTTGCGAGCTTTCAGCGCGTGCATTAAAATAAAAGTCAAAAAGAGTTTCGTTTTCAATTTTGATAGGGAAGGGGGCAGCCATTGCGAAGCAATGCAAAGGCGGCACGTTCCACAGGCAAGTGGTGTCTTGCGTCCAGACGCCGCGTATCGCACGGGCGAAGCCCAAGTAAGTCAAAGAGCTTGCTCTTTGCCTTACTTGCACCGGATTTGTGGATTTTATTGAATCTTTGATTCAATTCAAAATTCACAAACCCCGAAACCAAGCGGCGGAGCGGAAGATGGGTGGTGGCACGTAAGCGTCCCAAGCCCAGAGCTGGCTCTGGGGGGGGGGCTGCAGTTCCCTCATTTAAAAAACAAGTTTAGAAGGACAATATCTTCAGCAGATAATCTATGCTGCGGCGGAGATTTGCGTCGCTTTCCATTGCGCCGGTGACGGTTTTTATTGCGTGCATTACCGTGCCGTGGTCTCGTCCTCCGAAGCGCCTGCCTATCTCTTCAAGGGAGTGGTTGGTGAGCTTTCTTGAAACGTACATGGCTATCTGACGGGCCTGCGCTATGCTGGCGGTCCTGCGTCTGCCCGTCATTTCCGCGACATCGACCTTGTATAGTTCGGCGACTTTGCCCTGTATGAGCTCTATGCCTATCTGGCTGTTGTCGTCCTCATGCATAAAGGTGTCTGCAAGGAGCTTTTGAGCGCTTTCCAAATCCACCGATTTGCCCATGCTCATGTAGCCTACAACTTTGTTGAGAGCGCCTTCCAGCCTCCTCACGTTCTTGGTGATTCTGTGGGCGATGAGGTCAAGCACCGCGTGGTCTATGCTCGCGCCGAGGGCCGCCGCCTTGCGCGACAAAATGGCGTAGCGCGTCTCGTAATTAGGCGGCTGGATGTCCCACGAGGTGCCCCATTCAAAGCGCGAAACCAGGCGCGGCTCAAGTTTGGGCACTTCGTTGACGGGCTTGTCGCAGGAGAGAACTATCTGCTTTTGCGCGTTGTAAAGGTCATTAAAGGTGTGAAAGAACTCGTTCTGGCAGCCGTCCTTTCCGGAGAAGAACTGGATGTCGTCAATCAGCAACACGTCCACATTGCGGTAGCGCTGGCGGAACTTGAATATCTCATTGCCCGAGAGCGCCGCGATGAACTCGTTGACGAAACGTTCGCTTGACAGGTAGACGATGTGCGCGCGCGGGTTGTCCTTGAATATGAAATGCGCGATTGAGTGCATCAGGTGCGTTTTTCCCGTGCCAGTCGCCCCGTATAAAAGCAGGGGGTTGAAGGCCCTGCCGGGCTCCTTTGCGGCGGTGAAGGCCGCCTCGTACGCGAACTGGTTTGATTCACCCACGACGAAGTTCTCAAAGGTGTTGCGCGAGTCTATCGCGGGAGGGGGCGCAAAGGCCTTAGGCATCTGCGCGTAGGAGTTCTTGCGCTCGGCCTGCGCGCGGCGCTTGCGCTCAAGCTCCTCGTCGTCCTCGTCGACCGACACTATCTTGACGCCCACGTTCATGCCCGCAGCAAGCGACAGGTGGCGCGTGATGATGTCAATATAGTTGTCGGAAACCCACATCGCCGCGAATTCGCCCTGGGCGCCCAGCACGATTTCGTCGTCGTTTATGGAGACAAACTGCAGGCTTTCAAACCAGTCGGAAAAAATTTCCTTGGCTATGTTCTGCCGAAGCTGCTCTTTTGCTATGCTCCAAAGTTCGTTTTCCTGCATCTCAAGTAAAGTTTGTGTGTTCATTTCTGCCCCTGACTCGCCTATTATTCACAATTCCAAGGTAGTGTCTTTTCTGAAGGCTTAAACCGCGCGCCTTTCGGGTTTGAGCTCCCTAAAAACGGTCTGATAATCAGCTTCCCCAGCCTTCAATGTTAGAATATTGTTAGAGGATTAATTTTGCAAGTCATTGTTTTGTAGAAAGTTAAAATTTAAAAATTTCAGACCGCCAAAACCGTGTAAAAATTCACAACAGCCTTCAAGGCGAACCCCCGTTTTTCTGCCGCCCACTATTTATGCAAATAAAAAAAGTTTCAAGAAATACTTTTTTACAACTTATTCACATCCCGCATGTGAATAAGTTTCTTGGGCGAATGCGTTTCGCGCGGAAGTTCGTTGCGGTGGACGGTTTGCGACCAGTCTGGCGCTTAAAGCGCCACCAATTGAAAGGGATTCCCCTCATTTTTTGAACTCATAGCTTGGTTGGCGCGAGTTCAAACGTCCGCTGCCGAGAGCGAGAATTTCATCCTCGCCGCCCAAAAGGCAGCATCTGATGGTTTTCTGATGGCGCTTCGCGGTGAACGGCATGCGTGTTTGAAACGCGGATTAAACTGGCGGAGATAAATATTTTCCCTTTTTACCTCCATTTTGAGGGGTTTGAAAAAAAATTAGTCTTGTCTAACTTTTTTGTTTGACAAAGTTCATTTGCTCTAACATTTTTGCCCCAATTTTAAAAATGAAAACTAAAAAACACACACTAACTCTGGCTGCGATTGCGATATCGGCCTTTGCATTTAACACGGCGGCATCCGCGCAGGAAGCCGCACCAAAAACGGCCTCCAAGGGCAAGGACGCCCAGCCGGTATCTGTGGCCGCCCCCCAGCGCCACAGGGTTGAAGAGGAGGCGCCTGCGGAAGCCAAGCAGGGCGAATCCTGGCTTGACCGCGAGAGCCTTTTCATCGCCAACCTCGCAGAGGGGATTGTTGCCGACCACGGCTTCACGCCTTCCGTGATATGGGCGGGTGAGCAGTGGAGCAACGTCGGCGGCGGGCTCCAACGCGGCACCGTGTGGGACAGCCTCTTCGATCTGGGCTTTGAACTCGACCTTTCAAAGCTTGCGGGAGGAAACGGTTTGGGCCGCATCGGCATGAACGCGTTCTATTTCACCAAGTCAAAAGACTTCGGCGAATACTTCTCCGCAATGAGCGACCCGAGCAACATCTTCTCGGGAGACATGGTGCGCGTGTTTGAAATCTATTACGCCAACGAATTTGAAACCAAGTTCGGCAATTTCGGCTTCAGGGTGGGGCAGCTCGCCGCCGACGAGGACTTCATGGGTCTCGACTATGCGGACATTTTCCTGAACTCCTCATTCGGCGCGATTCCGGCTGTGGCGGGAATGGAGCGCGCGGGCGGAGGCGTCGCCTTCTCCCAGTACTCGCTCGCAACGCTCGGCATGACGCTGTCGTATTCTGTCGACAATTTTGACGTCATCTTCGGCCTCTACAACGGCAACGCGGGCGACGACGTGAGCTCCAACCACGGCTTTGACTACGAGCTTGAGGACGTCGCCTTCTGGTACCAGCTCGGCTATAACTACGAGCTCGGCGGCCTGAACGGGCGCGTTGCGTTCGGCGGAAACTACCACAGCGGAAAGTTTGAAAACTACAGTACGGGCGATAGCTCCTTCAACTACTACTCCTTCTACCTGAACCTGCAGCAGGACTTCTATGCGGACGAAGAGGGCAACGCCGTAGTCGGCGGATTTGCACGCTTCGCCTACGCGCCGCAGTCCGACGTGGCTGTAGTATCCATGTACGCCGACGCGGGCATCAACTGGTTTGCGCCCATCCCCGGCAGGGACAACGACGTCTTCGCCTTCGGTGTCAGCGCCATGAAAACCCAGGGCAGCTACCGCACGGCCAGCGGAGACTACTCCACCGAAACCTGCCTTGAAACAACCTACCGCTGCCAGCTGACCGGTTTCATGAGCATACAGCCCACCTTCCAGGTCTACTTCAACCCCGCAACCGATTCCGCCGAAAAGGAGCGCGACACCGCGTACGTCGTCGGCGCGCGCCTCGAAGTGGTGTTCTAATCCTAAAGCGTAGACGAACATGGGCGGCATAGAACTGACAGTCCTACTTTTGGCGGTATTCCTTGTCACTTCCGCACTCGTCTACAATTTCCTGAAGGCGAAATCCGGCCGAGGTTCCTGCTGCGGCGGATGCTCCTGCTCCAAGGAAAAGGATTCGGAAAAATAATTTCCCAAATAATAGTTGTCTTAACATAATAATACGAGAGGAGGGGGCTCAACCCCCCTCCTCTTTTTTTTTGGCGGACTTGTTTGACGAAAAAGTTTGTTGCTGCAAAAAATTGCGACCCTCACGTACATAAGAGTACGCCACGGCCCGCAATTTTTTTTGCGCCTGCTTTTTCATCCAAACCGTGCCGCCAAAATCAAAAGCATATCAAGTTTTCCGACGCCGCCTTCGGCGGTGAGCCGCCAGTCGCGCTTAGGCGCATGTGCCATTGAAAACAAGCGGAGTTCTATTTTAAAAAAACAGCGAGATTGCGCAGTAGATAAGGAGGAGGGCCATGGCGGTGTTGAAGGCTTTCAGATGCCGGTTGAAGAAGCCTCTGAAGGCGCTTCCGAAGGCGGCCCAGGCGAATGAGCCGCAGCCCGCGAATACCGCGATGAAAATTATGAAAGGCGGCAGCGCCCAGCCCCCGCCGTATTTCGGGATTATATATGACGACATCGCTGTGATGCAGACTATGTAGACTTTGGGATTGACGAGCTGCAGGAGCAACCCGGTCCTGAAACCTGCGGAGGGCGCATCTCCTTCTGTGGAGATTTTTTTGGGGCTGGCATAAATATGCCATGCAAGGTATGCCATGTAGGCCGCGCCCGCGCAGCGTATCCAGAAGAGCGCGGAGGGGAAGGCGTCAAAAAGCGCCGCAGCAAAAAGCGCGCACGATGCGCACACGACGAACATTCCCGCTATCACGCCGAAATTGAATGGGGCGCAGCTCCTGAAACCGTAGCGCGCCGCAATGGACATAGACATCACGTTGTTGGGGCCGGGCGTGTAGGCTATGATGAATACGAAAAGTGTGAGCGACAAAAAGTGGGCCATGGAAATCGGCTGCTGATCAGAAAAGAAAGGGGCGCATCCTGAAGAATGCGCCCCCTTGAGTCAAAAGGTTTTATGCGTAATCTATGCGCAGTCGCAAGTTTTCTTCAGGCCCTTTTCTCGGGCCGCTTTCGCTCTCACTCGAGCTATGCCCCAGAAGGAGAGCGCGCTGATGGAGGCGAGAACCACGGTGAAGACCGCGAGCGTTCCGCGGGCTTCGTGGTTTATCGCCGTGAGCACGAGCATCATGACCGTGAATACGAGCATGCTCCAGGCCACTACGTAAAGCGGCATGGGGCTTGCTGTCACCTTTTCCGCCTTCTCTTCTGCGGCCTCAAGCGCCTCGATATTCTTCCAGCCGTTGTCCACGCGCTTTCCCGCCATGAAGTGCATAGCGGCGGAAACGATTATCGGAAGCACTACGCCGACCGTCGTTGCGTCGACATACCATGCGTGCTTCATGTCGTGGGCGTCGATAAAATCCCTTATGGCGGTGCCCGCCGGAATCCAGTCCTGGCTTATCGCCAGCGATATGATGCCCAGCGGGAAGCATATCGCAACCGACCAGAATATCGCGTTGTGGCTGAGGCGCTTGCTCAGCAGCGCGAACATCACGGGTGCGAGAATCGGCACGGCCATGATTTGCGCAGCCTTGATTATGAGTTTTTCCACGCCGCCCATGTAGGGGATGAGTATGGCCAAAATAGCCATCAGAAGCCCGAGCAGTACCGTGAACACCCTGCCGACAAGCACCAGTGATTTTTCAGACGGGTTCTTGACCATGGGCCTGTAAATGTCGTGAGTTAGGACGCCGGAGAACACGTTGAGCTGCGCGCTCATCATTGAGGCAGTCGCCGCGAAGAGCGCCGCGACCATCAGGCCGAGCATTCCGGAGGGGAGCACGGATTTGCAGGAAAGTATGTAGGCCTTTTCGGCGAGGTCGCGGATTTCAAATTCCGTCATGCCGGAGATGTCCGGAAAGCGCAGCCTCCAAAGAAGCGGGGGCAGCAGCCAGAGGGCGGGGCTGACAATGTAGAGGAAACCGAAGAGGTACGCGCTCTTGCGCGCCTCCTTCTGGCTTGGCACACAGATGTAGCGCTGCACGTATGCGAGTTCCGCGCCAATCACAAAGTAGTGTATCATAAACCAGCCGAAGAGGAAGTATATGGAATACTCCACGCTCACGGGCATTGCGAAGCCCTCGGGGCGCGAGGCCCAGGCCGCGGAAACGGAATCCATATTGATAAGGCTAAGCGGCACGACGAAAACGACGGCAAGGTTCAGGATGATGAACTGGATGGTGTCCGTCATCAGAACCGCCCAAAGGCCGCCGGACATCGTGTACACTATGACGACGGCCGTGATTATGAGTATCGTCCAGTTCCTGTCCGCAGCGGAAATCATCACGTTGCCCTGTTCGTCCCCGAAGAGGACGGTGATGAATATTGTCGAGAACGCGTAGAGCGCGCCCGCGCTGCTGAGGATTCTGAACACCATCATAAACCAGGTGTAGAACTGCAGCGCGCCGTTGCCGAAGCGTTTCTGGATGTATTCCGTGGGCGTCTTGATGCCCAGCTTCTTCCACTTGCCCGCCACCGTGTAGCCGACGGCGAGCGCCGAAAGGCCGTAGCAGAGGTTGATGATTATGGCCACAACCCCGTACTTGAAGGCTATGCCGCCCCATACCACGAAGGTGTTGGCCGAGAACATCGCCATGAAGCCGCTGAGCCCGCTCACCCACCAGGGAGATTGTCCGCCGGCCGCAAAAAGGTCGGAAGTGTTTTTGACCATCTTGCCGAGCAGGACGCCTATGGCGATCATGCTGATCAGGTAGCCTATGAATATGATCCAGTCAGGTGTTGTCATTTCTGTTGTTTTTTTTAGTTTAAACTAGTAGCAGCGCACTTCGAATATGGCTGCGGGCGCGCCCCAGGTGCTGACGCATTCTATCGTTATGGATTTCGTGGAAACCGGCTTTGCAAGCCTGATGCGCTTCTGCGGCAGGTGCCAGTCCTTCTCCTCGCAGAGGATGTTTCCGGCGGAGTCCTTCACGCGGAAGTCGCGCACGCAGAAGGGCACGGCGCTCTCGGCGTGGCCCATGAGTATCGGCTCAAGCGGGTGGTCGTAATCCGTGTCGAAAGTGATGTCTATTTCCGAAACTTTCTGCGCCTTCTCCCACTTGAGGGTGAGGGCGGGGGCCTCGTCGCAGGGGCAGGCCACCCACGCGTTGGGGGCGCGCACGGGGCGGGCTATGCCGTTGAGCACGTTGGCCGGCTCAAAGCACTTGGGCGCGGGTTCGAGCGTCATTGCAAGGTTCTTGCCGGCGGGCCTGCGTTCGGGCAGCCAGAATTCGAAACCTTCAACGCCTATGCCCTTTGGCGGGTTCTGCGCGGCGCTGTCTGCCACCGCCGCGTTGAACTTCTGTCCGACGGAGAGGACGCCGGTTATGCGCTGGTCTGAAAGAGAGACGGAAACGTCCTTGTTTATCATGAGGCAGACAAAGGCGTAGCGCGTGTCGTCAACCTTCGCGCCGAAGTCGAGCTTCACCCACTGGTTGAGGCCCTTCTTAAGCTTGATTTCCTTCTTGGCTACGGTCACGTCCGGCGTGTGGTTGAAGACTTTGGAGGCGACTTTGAGTTCGGCCTTGAGCGTGGTGTCCTTATCCGCGCTTATGAGGAAGGAGACTTTCGGCATCTTGCCCTTGGTGACGGGGACCATCATGGCGACGGCTTCCGTGAGGCGGCGCAGTTCGCCGTTGGGCTTGAAGCCCCAGAGTTCCGAAGTTGAGGTGGCCGAAAGCGCGGCGCTCTGCGCGAGGTCTTCCGCATCCTTAACCACGACGTTAGGGATGTACTGGCCCATGCGCTGCAGGCGGCACTGGAGTTCTTTAATCACCTTCTTGTCGGCGATGTCTCGCGGGGATATCTTCTTTTCAAGGCACATTGCGGCGGCTATGCCCTGGGCCTGCGCGTTGACGGCGCAGGTCATCATCACGCGCGTCGTTCCGTAGGCGATGTGCGAGGCGCTCATGAGCCTTCCGCCGAGGAAGAGGTTGCTGATGTTCTTGCTGTAAAGCGTGCGGTAGGGTATGGTGTAGACGCCCTTGCTGTGCCACTGAACGCAGGCGGGGCTCTTTCCGTAGAGGCCTTCAACCGGATGGTGGTCAAGCGCCCAGCCGCCGTACGCGATGTCGTCATAATGCGCGCGCTGCTCGATGACGTCCTGCTGTATTAAAATCGTGTCGCCCTCAAAGCGCCTGTTTTCACGCTTGCCCGGGATGCTCGCAACCCATTCAAGCGTGAGATTTTCGGCTTCGGGGAATTTGCCGGAGTTCTTGAGGTAGTTCCAGATGCCGTAGGTTGCCTTCCAGAGCTCCTCCTTTATGCTTTCCGATTCCTTGATGGTGTCGAACTTCCCGCCGAACTCTATCCACCAGTATTTGATGTGGCTCTTGACGGAGAAGGGCCTGAATTTGGCCATTTCCTCAACGCGCTCCATCGGGATTGCGGTGTCGGGCGCCACGAACTTGACGGGCTTGCCCGTGTCCTTCGTCATAAAAAGTATTGATGAGCCGAGCAGGTCGCTTGAAGGCTCCTTCGGCGCGTAGAGCTCTCCGAATTCCTTGCGACCCTCCATGCCCATGCGGAACGCGGCTCCCGTGAGAAAGCCCAGTATGCCGTCTCCGGAGGCGTCCATAAAGAGGGGCGCCTTGACGGAATAGAAGGTGCTCGTCTGCGAGGAGAACGCCTTCACTTCGGAAATCGTCACCGCGTCGGACTTTTCCGCGGCGTAGGCCGCCGTGTTGAGAAGCAGCGTGATGTTCTTTTCCGCGCGCACCTTCTCTATGAGAAGATAGTCGAACAGGTGCGGGTTGCCCTCCTTGTTGCGCCAGAGGTTTTCGAGGAAAATTTCGTGCACCACGCCGCCTTCAACGGCCCAGCGGTTGTTGTTGCCCATGTGGGAGGTAGCCCCGAGCATCCAGATGCGGATTTCGCTGGAGCCGTTGCCGCCGAGCACGGGCCTGTCCTGAATTGAAACCACCTTCACGCCGTTGCGCGCCGCCGTTATGGCCGCGCAAGCGCCCGCAAGCCCGCCGCCCACTATGCACAAATCGGTC
>JAVBSZ010000182.1:0-11323 GCA_031556415.1 Opitutales bacterium
TTTTCAAGCTGATAGGAGGCTCCTTTTCCGCGTTCCGCGTTTTTGAAAACAAGGCCTATTTTAGAGAAATCAACAGAATTCACGTACTGGAGCTGCCCGCCTTTAAGAAGGTAGCCGAGTTTGGCGCGCCCGCCGGCCATGCGCTGGTTGAGTTTATTCCAGAACGCATGGAAATGCTGGTGGCAAATCGCAAGGACATGTTTTTAAAGGCCGCAAAACTCAGCTTCTAATGCTGCGGGCGCAAAGAATGCAGAGGTGCATTCCTTATTTCTATGCGCGCAAAAGTTCCGAGAGCCGTTTTTCAACGCTTTCGATGTTGTCGAAAAGAACGCCGCCGAAACCGAGTTCGCGCGCGGCTTCAACATTTGCGGGGTTGTCGTCAATGAACACGCTTTCCGAGGCGTCAAGCTTGTAGCGGTCAAGCAGCACCTGAAAGAGGCGTTTGTCGGGCTTAAGCAGCTTCTCTTCACCGGAGACGACAACGCCCTCAAACAGATGGAAAAAATCATATTTGCGGTAGGCTATGTGTATGGTTTCGGAAGACCAGTTTGTGAGCCCGTAAACATTGTAGCCTTCGGCTTTGAGCCTGCGCAGCAGGGCCACGCCTTCGGGGATTTCCCCCTTGAGCATCTCCTCCCACCTGTCGAAAAATAGGCGGATTGCGTCGTGGTGGCTTGGATGCTCCGCCTGCAGCGTTCTGACGGCTTCCGCGAAGGGCCGTCCGCCGTCCTGCTTAGTGTTCCACTCTCCCGTGCATACGTTGGCGAGGAAGTGCTCCATAGCCTCCTCGTCGCGGAAATAATCCCTGTAAAGATACCTCGGGTTCCAGTCCAGAAGCACTCCGCCGAAGTCAAAAACTATGTTCCTGATTTTTTTCATAATTCAGAATGTAAAATTTTTATCCGCGTATTTTGGACGTAATTGCGAAAATTGCAACCCGCATTCAGGCGCAAAAAAAACGCCCGATAAAGGGGCGTTTTCAAAATAATTTTTAAGCGGAGCTGTTTGCCCTACACCATGCCCTCGGTGATTTTTATCACGTCGCCCGAAGCGCCGGATTTTTTGTCGTCGGGCAGTCTGTACATGATGTCCAGCATCATCTTCTCCATGATGGAGCGCAGGCCGCGCGCGCCCGTGCCGAGCGCAAGCGCCTTCTGGGCTATCTTCCGCACAGCTTCGTCAGAAAAATCAAGCCGCGCGCCCTCAATGGCGAAGAGCTTTGAATACTGTTTTACAAGGGAGTTCTTCGGCTTAGTGAGTATGTGCACCAAATCCTCCTCGCTGAGTTCGCTCAGCGCGCTTACGATTGGCAGCCTGCCAATGAACTCCGGAATGAAGCCGAATTTCACAAGGTCTTCCGGCTGAACGTCCGCAAGGATGTTCTTCTTTGCGCCGTCCTCGCCGCCTTTGGATTCAGCGGAATTGAAACCGAGTATCTTGTTGACGGAGCGCCTCTCGACTATCTTATCCAGACCCACGAAGGCGCCGCCGCAGATGAAAAGTATGTTGCGCGTGTCTATCCTGATGTACTCCTGGTCGGGGTGCTTCCTGCCGCCCTTCGGCGGAACGTTGCAGACAGTGCCTTCGAGGATTTTCAGAAGCGCCTGCTGGACGCCCTCCCCGCCGACGTCGCGTGTGATTGACACATTCTCCTTGTGCGCGCCGATTTTGTCCACCTCGTCAATGTAGATGATGCCGCACTGCGCGCGCTCAATGTCGCCGTCGGCCGCGCGCAGGAGGTTGAGAACTATGTTCTCGACGTCCTCGCCGACGTAGCCGGCTTCGGTGAGCGTCGTAGCGTCGCCAATCGCAAAGGGGACGTCGAGCATCTTGGCGAGCGTGCGCGCAAGAAAGGTCTTCCCGCTGCCCGTGGGGCCTATGAGAAGTATGTTGCTCTTTTCGATTTCAACGTCGTCAAACTCCTTCAGAAGCGCGTCATCAAACCCCTCGCAACCGCGCAGTTTTTCGGCGCGCAGGCGCTTGTAATGGTTGTAGACGGCCACGCTCAGAACGCGCTTGGCGTCGTCCTGGCCTATGACGTACTCGTCAAGCCCGCGCTTGATTTCAGAAGGGGTTTTGAGGTCGAAATCCAGAAGGTCGTTCACCGCCTGGCGGCGCATCTCCTTGTTCTGGAGCTCCACCACATTGTGCAGGGCGTCCACGCAGTTGGCGCATATCATGGCGCCGTCAACGCCCCTTATCAGCGCGCCGACCTTGTCCTTCGTCCTCCCGCAGAAGCTACAGTAGCCGTCCTCGTCCTGGTATTTGTCTTTGCCCATTTAAGAGTTCTTGGGCTTGCTTTCGATGACGTTGTCCACAATGCCGTAGGCCTTGGCCTCGAGCGCCGTCATGTAATAGTCGCGGTCGGAATCCTTCTCTATCTGCTCCACGCTCTTGCCGGTGCTCTTTGAGAGAATCTCGTTGAGAGTCTTGCGCCAGCGGAGGATTTCGTTTGCGGCGATTGTGATGTCGGTAGCCTGGCCGCTCGCACCGCCGGAGGGCTGGTGTATCATCAGCCTGGAATTGGGGAGGGAGTAGCGCTTGCCCTTTGTTCCCGCGGAAAGCAGGACGGTGGCCATGCTGGCGGCCTGCCCTATGCAGTACGTTACGATGTCGCACTGCAGAAAGTTCATCGTGTCATAAATCGCCATGCCCGCGGAGACGGAGCCGCCCGGGCTGTTGATGTAGACGTGGATGTCCTTCTTGGGGTCTTCCATCTGCAGGAAGAGAAGCTGCGCGATGACGGCGTTTGCAACCCCGTCGGAAATCGGCGTGCCGATGAACACTATCCTGTCTTTAAGCAGGCGTGAATAGACGTCCCAAGTGCGCTCGGTCCTGCCGTCGCGCTCCACAACGTTTGGTAGATAATACTCGCTCATGTGTTATTTGGTTTCCTCAACGGCCTTTACATCGGCCTTTTCCGCGATGAAGTTAATCGTTTTTTGTACGAGCGCCTCGGACCTCATGCGGTTGATTTTGCCCTGGTCCTTTTTGAGGCTCTTGATGAAGTCGTCCGGCTTGATGCGCATGCGCATTGACTCCTGCCAGACAAGGCGGCTCATGTCCTCGTTGTCCACCTTGATTTCGTTGGCCTTGGCAACGCGGTTCAAAAATATCTTCATCCTCGCGCGGATTTCGGCGTCACGCGCGGCGCTTTCAAAGAGGGCCTCCTTGCTGTTTTCAAGGTCCGCCCTGGACGCACCGGAAGACATGAAGCGCATCATCATGTCTTCAAGAATGATGTTCTTCTCCTCTTCCACCGCGCTTTCGGGAACGTCTATCTGTATGCCCTGCATGACGGCCTCAATGGCCTTCTGGCGCTTCATGACCTCATTGTGCTGGGTCTTGTCCGCGAGGATGTCCTTGCGGATGCGCTCCTCGAGCTCCTCCTTTGTCTTGAGCTCAAAGGCCTTCAGGAACTCTTCGTCGATTTCCGGCAGGCTCTTTTCGCGCACTTCAAAAACTTCCACTTCGTAGTCGGCCTTCTTGCCGGCGAGTTCGGGCGTGGCAAATTCCTTCGGGAATTCATGCGACACGGTTTTCTTATCGCCCTTATTCATGCCGATTATGCCCTGCACTATGCCCTGAACTCCGGGGGCAGCCTCGTTGCCGGCTTCCTCCCAGGTTGAGCTCTGCCTGCCGAACATGGGCATGTCGGGCAGTATTTCGGAAATGTCTTTGCCGTCCACCTGGCCGTTGTAGCCTATGCGCACGAAGTCTCCCTTCCGCACTTCCCTGTCGACCTCGTTGTAGGCGGCGCGCTGGTTGAGGTAGTAGTTGACGCCGTTTTGGACTTCCTCATCGGTCACCTTCACTTCGGGAAGCTCGACCGTGGCCTTCAAATCCGCGGGCAATTCAAAGCTCGGGTAAATGTCGGCCATGAAGATGATTTTCTTGCCGCCGTCGGCGTCCTCGTCCTTCATGTCGACTATCGCAAAGAGGTCAAAATCCTTGATTTTGTTGAGCTCCGCAACCGCCTTCTGTGAAAGGCCGCGGTTCGTGTACTCCGCGATGTCCTTGGCGTAAGATTTTTCGACCATGGCAACGGGCGCCTTGCCCGGCCTGAAACCCTGTATTTTTGCGTTCTTAACGAAATCCGCAAGGGTGGAAGCCTTTTCGTCCGAAACTTCCTTGGCGTCAAAGCCGATTTCAATTTTCCTGCGCGTGGAGCTGATGTTTTCGATATTGGTGTTCATTATTTTTCGTTTAAAAATTAAAGTCCGTAAATAATGCACCGCGCAAAATAAAATGCAATTGTTTTTTATTCGGGCGGAAAAGCTATTCTTGAGCGATAATCCAAGCGTTTTTCCGGCCATAGCATTCGTCAAAATTGTTTGACACTTTAAAAGATCTCCCGCATTTTTCGGGCGATGTTTAATAAGATAAAGCTTTTTGCAGCACTCTCCGCTGCGGCGCTTGCGCTCTGCGCCTGCGCGTCAGACGACGCCGAAGGAACGCCCCAGGAACCCGAAATTGACGACGGCATCATGGGCGTCACCTACAAAGGCGAGACGGAAATCACGTCCGTCAGGATGGATTACATGACGGCGCCGGAAACCCGCAGCCTTGGCGAAATTTTCACGGGAGAGGAGCACAACGAGGGGCACCTGGTTCTCCGCAGCCAACCGAACAAGCGCGCCGGCATGTACTTTCACGTGATGACCAGCGGGCCGGACACCATTCCGCTGGCCTCCACGATTGAGCTTTCCGTGGACAACACCTTCACGGTGGGCACCAGGACCTTCAAATATACAGTCAATGAAAGCCACGGCCTGCTGCGCGAAATTCGCCTCGGCATCACCGGCGGCGACTGGCCCAACAAAAAGGCGCGCGTCAACGCCTGGAAGATTGTGATTAAAAACCCCGCAGGCAAGACGGTCGTCGAAAAACGCTCGTGGCTTTGGACGCTGGATGAAGAAAAGAAGGCCGATGACGCCGCGAAGGCGGAAGCAAAGTAGGTTTTAACGCCGCATCGCCAATGGAAATCTGGAGCGATTTTAAGAAACTGGAAGCCGCTCCGCGCTTCACGCCGGCGGACTTCCGCGAAACGCTCGACGGCGGCCAGGCCTTCACCTGGCGCGCCCTGCCGGATTTTGAAAATGCCTCAAACTTTCTGTGCGCCTACGAAGGCGTTTTCGCAAACAACGCCGCGCGCATATTCCTCGGTAAAGACGAAAACGTTTACTACTCACAGTCGAAGAGAATCGGGCGCGACATCTCCGCAGACATCCTTTTCTACCTGGATTCCGCGCGGGATTATGACGCCGTAATAAAATCCCTCCCGCTGAAGAAGGACGAGCATCTGCGCGAGGGCGTGAAGGCCTACCCCACCCTGCGCATACTGCGACAGGCGCCCAAAGACGCCATCATATCCTTCATCTGCAGTTCGAGCAAACGCATAGTGCAGATAAAGCAGTGCGTGGGCCTTCTCTCGGAAAACCTCGGGGAAGAAATCACCGGCGGTTTTTTCTCATTGCCCGATTTTGAAAAAATAGCGGATGCGGACATCTCCGAACTGCGCGCCTGCAAGCTCGGCTTCCGTGCGGACTATCTCCTTAAAACCGCGAAGAAAATCACGGCGGACAATTTCGCCCATGCGGAGCTCGGCAGCATGCCCTACGCGGACGCTAAGAAGTACCTGCTCACTTTAAGCGGAATAGGAGAAAAGGTTGCGGACTGCATACTGCTTTTCGGCGCCGCGAAATTCGAGGCCTTTCCGGTGGACACCTGGATAAAGAAGGCCATGTCCGACATGTACGGAATCTCAAACCCCGCGCATATAGGCGGCTTCACGCAAAAGCACTTCGGCGAAAACGCGGGCTACGCCCAGCAGGTCATATTCGCCAGAATCAGAAAAATGTAATTTTTACATTTTTATAAGGCCTCACAAATATCCGTATTTTAAGAAAAATGGAATTATTCCATTTTTAATAAAATGCGCCCAGCTCGCAAAACTGTAAAAAATACATTTTTTTTAATTCCGATATTTGTGCGAAAGAAAAATACCCCTCCGCTTTGGGGCGAAGGGTTAAGATTGCTATTTGCTTTTTCCTTTGGTGATGTTTTTTAATCAATATTCTTGCAGATTCAGAGTAATTATATTTGATAAAAAATACTATACGGAACATAGGAGCCCTCTTGAATAGCGCACTCAAAATAGGCATTAAAAAAACAGTCGGTGCAAAGGCGTTTCGCATCCTTTGCACCGTGCTGTTTTACGCGCTTGCGTGCGCAGCCGTATTTCCTGTTCTAATGGATACAAAAACGTACTGGGAATGCCTTTGCGACGGGTATGGCAAAATGGACAGAGAGTCGTATTGGATGATGTCTATAATTCCTCTTTCCGCGATAATAGGACTTTTCATTCCAGACAAGCGGAAGTCTCTCATGCTACTTTTTGCCGCTGGCGTCTTGTACGTTTTGATGATTTTCGTTCTGGTGATTTTCCATTAGTTTTTATCTTTTTTAAGAAATATGAAATTAAATGCAGATACATTGTTTTCGCTGGCCTTTTACATTTTGGCGGTTTTATCAATAATCATAGGTATTTACAGTTTACTGGCTCCGCATCCGCCCAAAATGGTGGAATTTTATGCATACTTCTGGCCATCGCTTTTAATCGCCGTTGCCTTGTTTTCAATGCGTTTGAAGGACAAGGCGTGGGCGCTTATAGTCCTTGGAGGATTTCATTTTATCTACATATTTCTTTGTATGTCGGAATTGGAGTGGTGGACAATTTAAAACAACCTTTTCGGGTTTAAATTATCGCTAGTTATTTTGATCTTTGCGCTTTCTTGCTTCTTCATAGTTTTCAAATTTATCAGGATAGCGGACTTTTAGCCGTAATTTCCTTTTGAGCTTTTTAAATTTCTTCATAAAATCTTCGTTATATTTTGTGAGATCCAGGCATCCCGCCGAACCGGGAATCTCTCCGCCATGAACAGAAAACCCGTCGCGTCCCTTTGTGTCGGTATCTTCTTCGGGTTTTACCCATACTCGTTCGTCTCCCCAAGCTCTTTGACCTCCTCTCCATCCGCCTCTTCCCGCATACCCCAAGATTTCCTGCAACAATCCGCTTTTCCTTCTATCCTGATAGTCTTCAGGATTCACGGAATAATCGCCTTCCGGCATAGGCCCGCAAGGTGCGCGAGCTCGTGGAGTATCACGCTGCCGCGCTGGTTTAAATTTTTGTCGTCGCCCTCGGCCTCTTTGAAAAAGGCGTCGTATATCATCGACATGGAAGACACGTGAGCGAACTTTGGAACTTTTTGATTCTTTCAAGCTCCCCATTGATTTTATCAGGCTCGCGGTCGCGCATTCTTTGTTTTTGGAGGTATTTTTGGGTTTTGTGGTTTTTGTGCTTTCAATTTGCTCGGACTATGGGTAGAAATTTTGAAGTCTTATGAAAAAATCATTCTTAACATTGATGGGTATATGCGCGGCTGCGGGGGCTGTTTGCGCGCAGGGCGAAGGCTTTTACAAATATACGAACTACGACCCCGACAGGCCCGAAAACAAGCCCGCCGAACAGAGCTTCGCGTCTCCGCAGGGCTTCGCCAAACCGCAGTGCTGGTGGCACTGGATTAACGGCAACGTCAGCAAGGCGGGCATAGAGAATGACCTCAGGGAATTCTCCGAAAAGGGAATCGGCATGGTGCGCATTTTCCACATCAACGACCCGATGCAAGGCCCCCTCACCTTCAACACGCCGGAATGGTTTGATATGTTCAAGTTCGCCGTGGAGACCGCGAAGAAATACAACATCGAAGTCGGCATCCACAACTGCGACGGCTGGAGCGAAGCCGGCGGCCCCTGGATTACGCCGGACAAGTCCATGAAGATGCTCACCTACACGCTGACGCGCGCAAAGGGCGACGGCACCGAGCAGAGCATCACCCTCCCGCGCCCGCCCACACTTGCGAAGTATAAGGACTACCTTGGCGAAATCGGCGTGCTCGCGTGGCCCGCAAAGCGCCCGGCGCAGCTTGCCATGCACAAAGAGGGCGCCTTCAAGGCCTACCCTTCCACGCCCTACACCAAGGTGAACACAAAAGACCTCGACCTCCCATTCGACGGCCTGCGCGACAAATGGACTATATTCGCACACGAAGCGGGCAAAAAGGACCAATACACGGGAATGACGCTGGAGTTCGCCGAACCCTTTGAAGCGGCGGGCGTCTTCACGGAAGTCAACTGGCACTACGAGCTGCCGCTCAACATATTCCTTGAGGCCTCCGACGACGGCGTGAAGTTTGATAAGGTCGTGGAGCTTAAATTCAAGCAGGCCGACGTGAAGGCGAGGTTCGTCACGCGCGAGGAAAACTTCGTGACGCGCAAGGCGAAGTTCTGGCGCATTGTGCGCTACATGAGCAAGGTGCCGACCGAGCGCGTCCACAGAGGCATCGTCAAAGAGCACGAGCTCCCCATTTCAGAATTCGAACTGCTCGCGCCAAATGAGCTTTCAAGAAGCGCCCCCTCCATCAGCAACTTCAACGCGAAGGCGGGATTCAACGACAACACCAGCGTGGTCAATGAGACTGATTACGACATAGACCCGCGCCTGCTCTTAAAGCCCGAGGATGTGCGCTTCCTGACAAAAGAGACCGACGCGAACGGCGTTCTCAAGTGGACTGTCCCCGAAGGCGAATGGGTCATCATGCGCCTGGGCTACACGACGACGGGCAAGACGAACCACCCCGCAACCGAGGCGGGACGCGGTTTGGAGGTAGACAAATTGGAAGGCGCGAACGTCGCCTACCACTTCAATTCATACGACAAAAAAATGATTGAGGCCGCGGGCCCCCTCGCAGGGAAAGTCTTCAGCGTGATAGAGACGGACTCCTGGGAGGCTGGCAGCCAGAACTGGACGGAAAAGTTGCCTGAATATTTCATGGAACAAAACGGATATGACATCATGCCCTGGCTGCCCGTATTCGCTGGCGAATGCATGGTGGACGCCAGGACCACCGAGAATTTCCTGCGCGACCTGCGCCGCACGCTCTCGCACCTCGTCATGAACAACTACTACGGCACAATGGGCCGCATGGCGCGCGAAAACGGCCTTAAATACGAGACCGAGGGCGCAAGCGGAATCTGGATGCGCAACCTGATGAACTCCTTCCGCGAGGCGGACTTCCCGATGACGGAAGTCTGGCAGGACCCGCGCGAAAAGGGCGTGGTCGCGGGTGTCCGCAAAATGAGGATAATGGACTCTTTCAGCACCGCGAATTTCTACGGGAAAAAATACGTCACCTGCGAGTCCCTCACAAGCCGCAAGGGCAACTGGGCGGAAACCCCGTGGATTATGAAGGGCACCGCCGACACGCTCCTTATGGCGGGCACAAACGTAACGGTGTTCCACTCCATGACGCACCAGCCCGACGAAAGCTACCCCGGCTGGCAGATGAACCCCTGGGGCATATCGCAGAACAGAAAGAGCGTCTGGTGGCCGCTGGCGGCGGACTGGTTCAGCTACATCGCGCGCAACCAGTACATGCTGCAGCAGGGCAAATACTATGCGAAGATTCTATACTTCTTCTCCGACGAGGCCCCCGCGCATGGAGGAAACCCCGGCCTCGACAAAAACGGCTATGACGTCATCGAAGGCGACGGCGTGCGCAACTTCCTGAAACTCGAAAACGGAAAACTTCTAAGCCCCGGCAAGATGGCTTACGACGTGATGATTGTGAATCCCGCCACCGCGATGCAAACGGCGACGCTTGAAAGGCTCAAGGAGTTTTTGGAAGGCGGAGCGACTATATGCTTCATAGCAAAACCGGAACTTTACGGCTCCTTGCGCGGCGGGGAAACCGACGTGCAAAAATGGAACGCGCTCTCAAAGGAGCTTTTCGGAGACGGCAAAAAGGGCGAGAGAAAATTCGGCAAGGGAAGAATTCTGCTCGGCTACAATCATGAAGAAATAATTTCGCAGCTTGGCGTCAGGCCGGAATTCGACTGCACTCTGGACCAGGCGGACTCTTCCGACATCCTCTGGATGCGCCGCGAATTCGCCGACGGCACGCAGTGGTTCTGGGTTTTGAATTCGGATTCCATGAAGGAAAAGCGCGGCGTGATGTCGTTCGACGTTTACGGCAAAGGGGTTTCCATCTGGCATCCGGAAAGCGGAAAGGTGGAAAAGGCTGCCGCATATCTTGAAAAGGACGGACGCACGCTTCTACCCTTGAACCTAAAAAAGATGGAAGGCGTCTTCGTGGTGTTCGACGCAAAGCCGGACGCGCAGGCGGCCGCGAAAATCTCATTCGACGGTGCGGAAATTTTCCCGAAGCCCGCGGCCATAACGTCAGCCGACAACCGCGAAATTTTCGACAACTTCACGGTCCTTGTGAGCGCTTCGCCCGAAATTGAGCGCAAAGAGTCTGAAGCGAAGCTTAGCGGCATACTCTCCATGGGCGAAGAGAACATCCTAATCCATCCGGAGCAGATGCACATTAAAATGGAGGACGGCAAGCACGCCGCCGCGGGGCTTAGCGTCGGCACGAATTCCATTGCGATTCTCGAACACGGAGCAGGGTACCTGAACAGCGCGCTTGTCTATGAGGGCGCAATCGCCCCCAATTCGAGAATCGCCGCAGTGTATAAGGACAATGTGGCGAGCCTCTATGTGAACGGCAAAAAAGTTTCGCAGAATGAAAAGTCCTCCGGACGCATAATCCACCCGACGATGAAGCTGCGCTCCTCATTCAAGGGCAAGGCCGCAAACATGAAGGTGCTAGGCTACGCCATGGATGACGCCGCTATAGCGAAAGACGCAGAGAATGCCGTCGCCGCGCAAGAGGGCGCAAAGCTGCCTCAGCTCTCAATTGAAAACGGAAGGCTGCGCGCGGAATTCTTTGCGTCGGGCAAGCTGGACATCGAAAAGCGCGACGGCAAAAAGATTGCGCTTGAAGCAAAGTCCGTCAAAGCGCCGCTCGAAATCAAGGGGCCCTTCGATGTCAAGTTTGACGAAAAATGGGGCGCGCCGAAGGACGTGCAGAAGTTCGATTCGCTCACATCATGGACGCAGTCAAACGTCGCGGGCATCAAGCATTATTCGGGCCTTGCCGTCTACAAGAAGAAGCTTTCGCTCTCCGCCTCAGACCTCCCCAAGAACGCAAAAGTCTATCTGGATATAGGCCAGGTATGCGAGGTCGCGCAGTTGAAGCTGAACGGAAAAATTGTCGGCACGATGTGGAGGCCGCCATACAGCCTCGACGTCACGGGCTTCCTGAAGGCGGGAGACAACGAAATCGAAGTGACTGTCGGCAACACCTGGGTAAACCGCTGCCTTTACGACGCCACGCTTCCGAAAGACCAGCGCCTAACC
>JAVBSZ010000050.1:0-14982 GCA_031556415.1 Opitutales bacterium
TGAGCAATTCAAAGCTAGAGCCGAGAGGTTTATGCGGCGAATTTTATTCCCAGAATTTATCCAACCCCGCCGCATAAACCGCTTCCGCAAGCCAAAACTTTTGAGATCTGCTATTCCCCGAAACGTTCCGTTAATTTAGAATAGGAGTCTATGCGCCTGTCGCGGAAGAAGGGCCAGGTCTGGCGGAACTCCCTGGCCTTTTCAAAGTCCACGTAGGCGTAGAGGATTTCCTCTTCGGTTTCCGTCGCTTCGGCGATTTTCGCGCCGTAAGGGTCCGCCACAAAGCTCGAGCCCCAGAAGCGTATGGATTTTTCCGAATCGAATTTTGACGTCTCAACACCAGTGCGGTTCACGGCGGCGATGTACACTCCGTTGGCCACCGCGTGCCCTTGCTGGACTGTCTGCCAGGCGCCCTTGAATTTTTCCAGTTCGGAGTCGGACTCTTCCGGAAGCGCGCCTATAGCCGTAGGGTAGAAAATTATGTCCGCGCCTTCAAGGGCCGTGAGGCGCGCGGCCTCGGGGTACCATTGGTCCCAGCATATCAGCACGCCTATTTTTCCGTGCGCCGTATCCCAGGCCTTGTAGCCGAGGTCTCCGGGCGTGAAGTAGAATTTCTCCTCAAAGCTCGGGTCCTGCGGGATGTGCATTTTGCGGTATTTGCCCAGCAGCTTTCCGTCCGCATTTATGACGACGGCGGTGTTGTGGTACACCCTGCCCGCGCCGTCGCGGTCTTCAAACAAGGACGCGATGATGACGACGCCAAGCTTCTTCGCCTCCTCGCAAAGCGCGTCGGTAATTCCGTTGGGAATCTTGTGCGCGAGCTGGAAATTTTCCGCCGCCTGTGATATGCAGAAATATTCGCCGAGGAAGAGCTCCTGCGTGCAGATTATCTTTGCGCCTTCGCCCGCGGCCTTGCGGATGTCGGCCAAATGCGCGTCGAGATTGGCGCGCGCGCCGGCGGCGGCCTTCCTTTGTATCAGGGCTATCTTCATGGTATCCTACTCCTTTGTAAGCGCGGCCTCGCGCTCAAGTATCGTTGGGTGAGAATAGTAAAAGGCGCTGTAAAGCGGGTGCGGCGTCAGGTTGCTGCGGTTCTTTTTTTGCAATTTTCTTAGCGCGGAAACGAGCGGTTCCGGAGTGCCGCAGAGCGCCTTTGCAAAGGCGTCGGCCTCGTACTCGTACTTCCTTGAAACGCGGTTGCCAAGCGGCGTCAGCCAGAAGGAAAAGACACCCGAAAGCAGCGTGAAAAGCAGCATCAGCGGCGCAAAGCCGGAGTCCGCCGCAAAGCCGAAGCCCTCGTAGAACCACGCGCTTTTTGCGAGCAGCCCCATGAGCGCGAAGCCCGCAAACATCTTGGCAAAGTTCATCGCTATGAGGCGCAGTATGTGCCCCTTCTTGTAGTGGCCTATCTCGTGCGCGAGCACCGCCTCAAGCTCCACGGGCGTCAGCTGCTCAATCAATGTGTCGTACAAAACTATCTGCCTGAATTTTCCGAAGCCCGAAAAATACGCGTTGGAGTGCGAGCTCCTCTTGCTGCCGTCTATCACAAAAATGGCCCTGGCCTTGAACTGCCCGCGCTCGGCGACGGCCATGAGGCGGTCTTTGAGCTCGCCCTCTTTCAGCGGTTCAAGCTTGTTGAAAAGCGGCAGTATCACTTTGGGGTACGCCACAAGCATGACAATCTGGAAGACCGCCAGAAGCCCGAAGCCCCAGAGCCACCACGAGTTTTCAAAGTGTTTGAAAAACAGCAGAAGCAGGCCGAGCAGCGGCACGCCGAGAACGAGGCCTATCAGAAAGCCCTTGAATTTGTCCGCAACCCAGAGGCCGACGGAGCCCTTGTTGAAGCCGTACTTCTCCTCTATGATGAACTGCGAGTAAAAGTCAAAAGGCAGCTCCGTTATTGAGAGCAGCGTGAATACCGCCATCAGGATGAGCGCCTGCGCCCAGATGGAAGTTCCGAAAACGATTTCGAGTTCCGCAAATATGAGCGGGAAAAACCCGAAGAGAAAGAGCAGCGCCAGCAGTATGAAATTCGCCGCGCCCTCGAACATGTCGAGCCTGGTTTTGTCGCGCGTGTAGCTTGAGGAGAGCCTGTATTCCTCCAATGAGATGAAGTCCGCAAAGGCCTTGGGAACCTCCGCGCCGCGGCTGGCCAGAAAGCCCATGTTGAGCTTGTCCAGCCAAAGCTCGGCGCAGAGTTTGACGAACATCAGGACCAGCGCCGCTACTGTAAGCCAGGTCAGAATCATTTGATGAGTTTTTTCAAAGTCTCAAGCACGAGCGCGGGGTTCGCCTTGCCGCCGGAAGCTTTCATAATGGGGCCTATGAGCGCGTTGATGGCCTTCTCATTCCCCGCGCGGAATTCCTCGACGGCCTTGGGGGCCTTCGGGTTCGTTTCAAGCTCCGTCTTGCAAAGCGCCTCGATTTCTCCCGTGTCGGTGTTCTGCTTCAGGCCCTTTTCTTCGACGATTTCCTCGGCGCTCTTGCCGCTAGCGAACATCTCGACGAAAACATCCTTTGACATCTGCTTGGAAATCACGCCGCTGTCTACGACCCTGACGAGGCCCGCGAGGTTTTTGGCGTCTATCCTGCAGTCTTTCAGGTCTCCGCGCGGGTCGCAGTTGGAAAGCTCGCGCAATACGTCGTTGACGAGGAGGTTCGCAATCGCCTTCGCGTTTCCGCAGTGGGAGACGGCCTCTTCAAAATAGTCGCACATAGGCTTGTCATGGCAGAGCACGCTCGTGACGGAATACGGCAGGCCGTAGACTTCCATATAGCGGCGCTGAAGGTCGAAGGGCTGCTCGGGAAGTTCGGCCTTTATTGCGGCCTTGAGCTCCTCGGAAATCCTCACCGGCATCAGATCGGGGTCCGGAAAGTAGCGGTAGTCATGCGCGTCTTCCTTGCTGCGCATGGACTGCGTTACGCCGAGCTCCGCGTCAAACCTACGCGTTTCCTGCACGAGCTTCACGCCCTTTTTTAGGCAGTCAATCTGGCGTTTGATTTCGTACTCAATGGCCGCCCTGACGTTCGACATCGAATTGATGTTCTTGACCTCCGCACGCGTGCCGAGCTCCTTCTGGCCGACGGGACGCACGGAGACGTTCGCGTCGCAGCGCATCTGCCCCTTCTCCATGTCGCAGTCTGAAATGCCCGCAAACACGAGGGAGTCACGCAGGCTGTTAAGGTAGGCGAAGGCCTCGTCCGCGCTGAAGAGGTCGGGTTCGGAAACTATCTCAATGAGCGGGCAGCCGGCGCGGTTGAAGTCTATCAGAGAGTCGTTCGTAAAATGCGTGAGCTTGCCCACGTCCTCCTCAAGGTGGATGCGGTTCATCTTCACTTTGCGGTGTCCACCCATCTGCGAGCGGTCCGCGCCCGCAAGCTCTATTTCAACTTCTCCGCCGATGCAGAGCGGCTCGCCCTGCTGCGTGAGCTGGTAGTTTTTGGGGCTGTCGGGATAGAAATAGTTTTTCCTGTCCCACTTGGCGAATTCGGGTATGCGGCAGCCGAGGAGCATTCCCGCCTTCACCGCCTTGCGCACGCCCTCGAAATTCAGCACAGGCAGCGTTCCCGGCAACGCCCACACCACGGGGTTCGTCTGCGAGTTCGGCTCCGCGCCGAAGCGGTACGGGGCGTCCGTGAACATCTTGGTTTTGGTTTTGAGCTGGACGTGTACCTCCAGGCCTATGACTGCTTCGTATTCCATTTGATAGTCCTAAAGTGATGGGTGCGCGTTTTTGAAAGGCGATACCTTTTCGAAGGCGTGGGCGCATGAAAGCAGGCCGGCCTCTCCGAATGGTTTGCCTATCATCTGCAGGCCTATGGGCAGGCCGTCCGCGGAGAAGCCGCAGGGCAGAGAGAGCGCGGGCAGCCCCGCGATGTTCGCGTTGATAGTCAGCGCGTCTATCATGTACATGGCCACGGGGTCGGAGATTTTTTCGCCGATTTTGAAGGCCGTCATGGGCGACGTCGGCGTCATGATGACGTCCACGCCCTGCGCGAAGACTTTTGAAAAGTCGTCCCTGATCAGCGTGCGAGTTTTCTGCGCGCGCAGGTAATAAGCGTCGTAAAAGCCGCTGCTGAGAACGTAGGTGCCGAGTATGAGCCTGCGCTTGACTTCGCTGCCGAAGCCCTCCGCGCGGCTCTTAAAATAAAGGTCGGTTGCGTCCGTGGCCTTGGCGCTGCGGTGGCCGTAGCGCACGCCGTCAAAGCGCGCGAAGTTCGAGGACGCCTCGGCGGTGGCAATCACGTAATAGACCGGCACCGCAAGCTCCGTATGCGGAAGCGAGACTTCGACGATTTCCGCGCCCAGGCTTTCGCAAAGCTTTATGGAATTTTCAACGCCCGCGCGGACTTCGGAATTCAGGGCGTCCGTGAAATACTCTTTGGGCACGCCGATTTTTTTGCCCTTGAGCGAGCCGTCGCCGAGCAACTTTGAATACTGCGGCTTTTCAATCCTGACGCTTGTGGAGTCCTTTTTGTCGTGCGAGACTATCGCCTCCAAAATTATCGCGGCATCCTCCACGCTGCGCGCGAGGGGCCCGACCTGGTCCAAAGACGACGCGAAGGCGCCCAAGCCGTAGCGGCTCACAAGCCCGTAGGTCGGCTTCATCCCGACTATTCCGCAGAAGGCCGCAGGCTGGCGTATGGAGCCGCCCGTGTCGCTGCCCAGCGAGGCCGCGCAGAAGCCCGCCGACACCGCAGCCGCGCTTCCGCCGCTGCTGCCGCCGGGGACGCGCTGCGTGTCCCATGGGTTGCGCGTTGGGCCGAAGAAACTGGTCTCGCATGAGGAACCCATGGCGAATTCGTCCATGTTCTGCCTGCCCCAGAGCACCGCGCCAGCGTCCTCGATATTTTTGACGCAGGTTGCCGTGTAGGGGCTGACGTAATTTGCGAGCATTTTGCTGCCGCAGGCCATGGGCTGGCCCTCGACCGCGAGCGCGTCCTTTACGCCGACGGGTATGCCGTCGAGCACCCCGCGCGATACGCCCTTTGCGCGGCGCGCGTCCGAAGCAGCAGCCGATTCAAGCGCCGCCTCCGCATTCTTGTGGACGAAGGAATTGAGTTTGGAATCCAGCGCCGCAGTCCTGTCCATATAGGCCCGGGTGAGTTCCGCCGATGTGAATTGTCCGGAGTCAAGCCCCTTGGCCATCTCCGAAATGCTCTTGAAAACAAGTTCGCTCATATTGAAAATCTTTCTATGCGTCGTCAACGACCTTGGGGACGATTACCTGGTTGTCTCGCTTGGCGGGCGCGTTTTGGAGCGCGACGGCAACGTCGAGCGGCTCCGCGGCTTCATCCTCGCGCCATACGTTGTAGACGGCGTAGGCGTGGGAGCTCGGCTCCACGTTCGCCACGTCCACCTTGGAGAGCGCCTCGAAATATTTGAGCGCCTGCCCGAGTTGCGCGGAATATGCCGCCTTTTCGTCCTCCGAGAGCTCGATTCTCGCGAGTCCGGCGACGTATTCTATGTCGAAATTTTCTGCCTGAGACATAAGCGGGGAAGTTTTCGACCAAAGCCCCGCCGTTTCAAGCATTTTCTGACATTTTTTGCAGATACGGCGGCGGCGAAAACCCATCAGACCTTGCTGAAAACGCAAAGAGCCTCCCCCGAAAAGGGAAGGCTCTTGTCTGAAAATCCTATTAAGAATCTTACCTGCGTGCGCGCCTGCGGTACGCCGCAAAGGCCAGCGCGATTGCGCCGAAGATTGCCGCGTACGTTGAAGGCTCGGGAACCTGCGAATAGCCGACCGCCCAGCTGGAGAACCCGTCGGCAAGGAAGGTGAGCGTTTCGCCGTCGTAGCCGATGATGTTGGCGGAAACGTCAACGCCGTCGTGGAAAAGGAGTATCTTGTTGAATTCCAAGTCAACATCGCCGATGAGGAAGCTGAGAACAACGCTGTTGCCCTCGCCCAGGTCTATGTCGAAATCCCACGCGCTCAGAACGGTGACATCGGCAAAGAATGTCTCTTCCGTGATATCCCTCATAGAGTTGAAGGTGGCGGTGCTGTTTTCGGCAACGCTGAACTCCATGGTGATAAGGCTGACCTGTTCGTCATTGGTGAACACCATGGTGGAGCTCTGGGCGTGCGTTATGGTTTTGTCCACGTTGACCACTTCGGATACGTCTATCTCGACGGAGCTGTACTCTCCGAGGAAGAGCTTGCCGGCCTCCATATAGCCGCCGTAGACATTGAATTTGGAGCCTTCATGGTTGGTGAGGTTCACGGCGAGGCCTTCGGAAGAGATGGAGGAGTCAAGGCGCAGGCCTAAAGAGCCGTAATTGTTTATGGCGGAATCATTCGTCGCAGCGCCGTAGTTGGACCAGGTCATGCTGGAATTGGCCGCAATGTTCACGCTGTCAAAGCCGCTGGCCTTGCCCGCAAACTCTCCGTTGAAGGCCTTGGAGGCTGTGCCGAAGTTGAGGGTCTTCAGGCCTTCGACCGTAGCGCCGCTGGAGCCCAGCGCCGTCTTGCCCGCCTGCTGGCCGCCGCCGTAGACGGTTCCGGTGAAGGTAAGCTTGGAGCCGTCGCCCTGGAAATTGACGGCGCTTCCGCCGTTGACCACGGAATTGCTGCCGCTCGTGCTGGACGATGCCGCATTCTCGGAAACCAGACCGCCGCCGTAAATGTCGCCGGTTATTTTTATGGTGTTCGCGCCGGAATCGACGGTGACTTTGGAGCCGCCGTTGACGATTGCGGTGGAGGAGCCTTCCTTGGCGTTTCTTGCGCCGTCCTTTGCGAAGCCGCCGCCATAGATGTTGCCGCTTATGTTCACAGAGCCCGCCGCGCCGTCTATGACGACGTTGGAGCCGCCGTTGACCGTTGAAACGGCCGCTGTCGTGGTATTGTTGGCGCCCATTGCAAGGCCGCCGCCGAATACGTTGCCGCTTATGCTGCCGCCGCTTATCCGGACGGTGGCGCCGTTGGCGACTGTTGCGTCCGCAGCCGCGTTGGCGCCAAGCGCCGCGCTGCCCCCGAAGATTCCGTTAGCCGGCTTGATTGAACTTGTGCCGTACTGGTTGGTTCCGGTCACATCGATGTCTCCGCCGCGTATCGTGACATTGGCGCTGTTTACGGAAGACGCACCCTTGCCTATGTTGCCGCCGAGGACTATGCCGTTTTTCACTTCGCCGCCCTCAACCAGGACGCTAGAGTTGCCCGTTATCGTCAGCGCGTCCATGCCGCCGCCTATGAGGCCGTAAATTTTGCCGGTTACGTTGAGGCCTATGTCCTGAACGCCCACATAGCCGCCGGAAAGCTTTACCGATGTACTGCCGTTGATTGTAGCCGCGTTGGCGGTGGGAACTTTGCCGTCGAAATCGCTGTTGCCGCCGAGAAGCGCCCAGGCTTTCGCGCCGTTGGCCAAAGTCACGCTGGTGCTTCCGTTAAGGTTGGCGCCGCCCGCGCTGGCGCCCGTAACGTAGGTCGCCTTGGCGCTGTCGGAAACGTAAATTGAGACGTTACCCGTGAGGTCGTCGCCCACATTCACGCCCGCGCCGGAGATGCCCAGCTTGACATCGTTGGCCACGGAGCCTCCGTACATTTTGATGTCCACGTTTCCGCTGGTGGCGCCTTCGCTCCATGTGGAACCCGCCACGGTGAGAAAGTCTCCCCCGTAAATGGTTATGCTGGAAGCGCCCTTGCCGCCGATTATCTGGGCCTGCGAGAAATCGCCGTTATATATATAGAGGTTGGCGCCGCCCGCGGTGACGGACCTGCTTTTGCCCGCGCCGTTCTTTTCTATAAAAAGATCGGTGTCGCCATAGGGGTTGCCTATGTACAGGTTGGTGCCGTCCGCGCCGACTATGGCCGTGGTGGCCTGCGCCTGATTCGGATCAGCAGCGAAGGTTCCGCCGGAAATCCAGAGGTCTGTGCCGGAGGGAGCTATGAAGCTGCCAGTCGCGCCGTCGCTCTTCTCGGCCACACCCGAAGGAGGGAGAACCGGATCCACCGCGAAGGCCGCGGTTTCCGAAGTGCGAGCAGAGCCGCAAGTGTTTTAAGTTTCGATTTGTTCATGATGTTTAGTGCTGTTGTTCGTATGTATTGAAAATAACATCGCCGCATTTTTCATGCGACCGTCTTACTCATTTGTGTTTTAAAACTCATTTATTTTTACTTAAATATGAAAATGTCAACAATAAATAGTCATTATTATAAAATGCGTCCCTCCCCCTCAAGAGAGCGCCTCACCCCGCAAACGCAAAGAGTCTCCCCCGAAAAGGGAAGGCTCTTGTCTGGAAATCCTCTTGAGAATTTTACTTGCGAGCGCGCCTGCGGTACGCCGCAAAGCCGAGAGCTATTGCGCCGAATATCGCCGCATAAGTGGAAGGCTCGGGAATTGGAGCGCCAAGAGCTACCGCCCATGTGGAGAAGCTGTCAGCGAGGAACGTGAGGTACTGGCCGTCGTAGCCCATGATGTTTTCCGATACGTCTTCGCCGTCGTGGTAGAGTATTATGCGGCTTGCGTCCAGATCTACGTCGCCAATCAGAAAGCTGAGAACCACGGAGTCATTCTCGCCCATCGTGATGTCAAAGTCCCATGCCACTATGACGTCGTCTATGCCGGACGATGCGGTAATGTCCTCCATGGAATTGAACGCTGCGGTGTTGCCTTCGGCTACGCTGAATGAAAGCGTCATGACGTTTTCCTGCGCGTCATTCGTGAAGCTTATCGTGGTGCTCTGTTCGTGCGTAATGGTTTCGGCGACGACTACCGGCGCCGCGACGTCTATGACTACGCTCTTCTGTTCGCCGAGGTAGAGCGTGCCGTCTTTCAGGTAGCCGCCGTGGACGCTGAATTTTGCGTTTGCCGCGTTTGTGACGTCTATGGCCGCGCCCGCCGCGTCGAGGGCCGCGTCGAGAATTATGTGCAGCGCGCCGTGGTTGTTGATTGCCGAATCATTCGTCGTCGCGCCGTAGTTCGCCCAGGTGAGGGTGGAGTTCGCGGCGATGTTTATGCTGTCGAAACCGCTGGTTTTGCCGTGGAATTCTCCGCTAAAGGCTCCGGAAACCGTGCCGAAATTTAGGGTCTTCGTTCCTTCCACCACGGATCCGTTGCGGCCGCCGCCGTAAACAGTGCCCGTGAAGGAAAGCTTGGAGGCGTCGCCCTTGAAGGTGATGGTCGAGTCGCCCTTGACGTTCGCGCCGTTGTCGCCGCCGCCGTAGATGTTGCCGTTAATTTTTCCGCCGGAAACCGTGATGTTCGTGTTGCCTTCCACATCCGCATTGCCCGCGTTGTTGAGCCTGTTGCCGCCGCCGAATATGTTGGCGTTGACCGTGCCGCCGGAAATCGTAATGTTCGTATTGCCCATGACGCGCGCGTCGCCCCAGGCTGAAGATGTTCTGCCGCCGCCGTAAATGTCATAAGCGCCGCTGCCGACCGTTCCGCCCGTTATTTTCAGGTTGGTGTTGCCCAGAACCCTGGCTTCAAGTGTGACTATTACCGTGTTGGCACCCGCAAGGGTCGAAGTCCCCGTTCCTGCTTCGGTGCGGCCGCCGGCAATTATGTAGTTGTTAACTGTGCCGCCTGCTATAGTGATGTTCGTGGAACCCACGTTGGCGCCGGAATAGACGCTTCCCGCGAGTGAACCCGTTCCGGAGAACCTTGTGGATACTTCGGACAAACCGCCGCCGAGTATTCCGCTCACCTTTGCGTTGCCGTCAACGTAGATGTTTGTGGAACCCTTGACTTCGGATTTGTTGACTGTGTCAACGCGGCCGCCTTCAACGTTGGAGGTCACCGTGGTATATGTTGCATCGGCCTTGCCGCCACCCCAAACGAGGCCTGTTGCGACATCGCCCGTATAATAGTAGTTGGCGTTGCCCTCCGTTATTGTTATGTTGGCGTAGTCGCTCGAGGGCCTTGCTTCAGTAAGCGTGGCGGTAATGTTGCCCGTGTTGTTGGAGGCCGCGGCGTTGCCTATTTGGCCCGCGCTGAAATGCAGCCAGATGTCGCCCGTGATGCCGTTGCCGCTTGCGGGGCTTCCAGCATACATGTCGTTTGCAAAAGCCGAAAGGCCTGCGCTGATATTGTGGGCGGCGCGTATGTCACGCTTGCCGTCTTCCCTTGTGAAGTAGGCGCCGGAGTTGCTGCCCGCGATATAGTTTGTCTGCACCGTGGTGTTCCAGACGGAGGAAGGGGCATTCTTCCATTCCGAAGGCCAGGAGACGTCGATGGTTTCCGCGCAAAGGCTTGCGCATGCGATTATTGGGATTAGTGCTATTGTTGTTTTCATGGCTGTTATTTTTGTGTTTTGTAAATACTATTTTTGTTTGCCGAGTTTTACTGACGCGTAAAAAAGGGATGAAAGGAAAGTATTAATATTTTGCGCCAGAGCCTTGTCATTGGGATGTATATTTATAAATGACGATCATTGTATAAGTTATATATTTGTCATTTTTTCCACTTTAGTCAATCTTTTTTAATATAAATAAATAATTGAATACCAATAAGATACAAATAATGTCGCGATAATATTTTACTTTTAAATAATTAATATATAAACATTTCCAAAATCAAGAATGCCGAAAAAATTTAAACGACATGCGGATTTTCTCATTGAAAAAGCGTGCCGTTAGGAGCGCGCATTTAACGTTTTGAAAGTTTTTCCGAAAACTCTAAACGCCTTACCAGACTCCGGTTATCCAAACCAACGAAGGCTCTTTAGGCGCCATTCATTGAAAGGCTGCGCCATTACTGCAACCGTTATCGCTGTGAGTCTATCCTATAATACCCCAACAATTTTGTCTGAAATTATTTAGGATAGAGAACGAGGACAATAAAGCCGACTAGAGCATTTTCAACTTTCCACAAAACACAAAGGCCAATCTTTTTTTGCGCAATGATGTACACCGCATTTTGACGGCAGTGATTTTGGATGCATAGCAAGTCGCAAAAAAAAAATTGCGGACCGTAGCGTACATACAAAACCAAGGGATAGGCTCACTGCGAAGCAGTTGCCGAACGCCAAAGTTTGCAAAGCAAAGCTTTGGGGAAGTATGCGGCTTCAGCCGCACCCCGGAGGGGCGACACGAGCACCGCTGTGCGAGGGAGTACAAAGGGCTTTACCCTTCAGTTGGCGGCACTCTAAGTGCCTACGTGAGGGTCGCAATTTTTTGAAGCAACGCCGCTAGGCGCCAAAAGCATTCGCCTAAGCGTGTTTTACGCGGTCCTTCTCTTCTGCCTGTTTAGACGAATTCCACGTTTCAAGGCTGCCGGTGAGGTAGCCGGTGATGCGGCGCATTCTTAAAATGTTCTCGCTGGAGCAGGCGGGGCAGGAGGCGTAGATTGCGCCGCGGTATCCGCAGGAGTTGCAGGTGTCCACAGGGTGGTTGATGGAGCCGTAGCCGACGTTTTCGTCGCGCATTACCTTGACAATCTTAAGTATGCTCACGACGTTCTTCTTGGCCTCGGCGTCGAGCTCCACGTAGGTGATGTGCCCCGCGCCGGTGATGGCGTGGAAGGGGGCTTCGAGCTTGATTTTCTCTGCGATTGAAATGGGCTCCTTAACGTCTATGTGGAAGGAGTTGACGTAGTAGTCCCTATCCGTCACGCCCTGGATGAGGCCGTACTTGCGCCTGTCCATGCGTGTGAAGCGGCCGGAGAGCCCTTCGGCGGGCGTGGCGAGGACGGAGAAATTGAGCTTATACTTCTTCTTGAAGTCTCCGACGACCTCGTTGATGGCCTGCACGGCCTCGTAAAGAGTCTGCCAGGCTTCCTTGCTGTGCGCGTGCCCCTCGCCGTAGATGGCGACGAGCGCGTTGTGCCCGCCTATGAAGCCCACGCCGAGCGTGCCGGAATTTATAACGTCCCCAACCTCGTCAGAAGAGCCGAGGGCGCCGCCGCTCTTCCAGATGTCGTTGCCCATCATGAAGGGGAACTGGCGCGCGCGCGCCGTGCGCTGGTACATGTAGCGTTCGTAAAGCTGTTGGGCGATGAGCTTTGCCGTGGCCTTGACGGAATCCAAAAACTTGTCCTTGGCCTCCTCGCGAATGGCACGCTTGTCGGCGTTGGGGAGGACGTCTTCGGCGTACCTGCGCGCCTCTATCGCCAGGCGCGGAAGGTTCATGGAAGTGAAAGACAAATTGCCGCGGCCAACGGAAGTCTTCTCCCCGCAGAGGTTTTCAAAAACGCGCGTGCGGCAGCCCATGCTGGCCACTTCGTAGAGCCAGCGCCTGGGGTCTTCCGCCTTCCATTTTTCGTGTCTGTTGAAGGGCGCGTCGAGGAAGAGGAAGTTCGGGAACAGCGACGTGCTCGTGGTCTTGCATGCGAGCAGCAGCAGGTCAAAATTCGGCGCGGCGAACTTGAGCTTGCCCTTGGAGGCCTTGTCAAAATCCGCAAGCGCGGCGTCATAATCCGCATCGGAATACGAGACGCCGTCCTTTACCTTGAAAATCTGGATGGGGAAGACGGGCACTTCCTCTTTGCCTAGGCCCTCGGAGGTTGCAAGCAGCAGCTCGCGTATGACCATGCGGCCTTCGGGAGAAGTGTCCGTGCCGTAGTTTATGGAGCTGAACACAACCTGGTTGCCGCCGCGCGAGTGCATGGTGTTGAGGTTGTGGATGAAGCCCTCCATGGCCTGGTGCGTGTCTTTGCGAGTGCTCTCGTGCGCCAGATCCCAGATTTTTTTGAGTCTGTCCGCGTCGATTTCCACGCGCGCGGCCTTGAGGGTTTTAAGAACGCCCTTCCCCGCGGCGTCTGAATAGTCTATGGTCTTAATCTGCTCAAAGAGGGATTTTTTAAGCGCCGAAAAATCAATCTTGTCCGCCGCGCCGTCGAGCGTTGCGACGAACTTGACGTTGGCGAGCAGGTGCTTGATGAAGGACTTCAGAACGCCCTTGGCCATGAAGAAGTCAAAGGCGGGGATGGACTGGCCGCCGTGCTGCTCGTTCTGGTTGGTCTGGAAGACTATGGTTGCGAGCGTGGCGTAATTCTGGATGGACTGCGGGGTGCGTATGCTGCCGTTCTTCGTGCGGAAGCCGCGCTCAAAGATGTCGTCAAGGTCGTACTGTATGCAGGTGGTTGTCTTGGTCGGGTAGTAGTCCAAATCGTGGATGTGGATGTCTCCGTCGCGGTGCGCGCGGGCGAACTTGAGGCCCAGCAGGAACTTGTTCGCGTAGTCCTTGGTGACTTCGGAAGCGAAAGTCATCATCTGCCCCGCGGGCGTGTGGCTGGACATGTTGGCGTTGCTCAGGTTGACGTCGTTTTTCTCTATGGATACGATGCCGTCCATGATGCGCTTCATGAAGGTGCGCTTTTCGCGCTCGGTGTTGCGCAGGTCGCGGTAAAGGATGTACTTTTTGGCGATATACTGGTTGGCGCGCATCAGCTCCTCCTCCACGAGGTTCTGGATTTCCTCAACGCTTATGCTGGTTTTGTCTATGCGCTTTGCCACCTTCGTGGCTATCTTCAGAATCTCCTTGGATTCGTCCTGAACGCCGCCGGCGCTGTACGCCTTCTCTATGGCCCTTGAAATCTTGTCGAGCGAAAAGGGCTCGCTGCCGCCGTCCCTTTTGATTATCGTTATCTTAGAATATTCCATTGCACTGCAAATTTGGGGTTAAAAAAACTCAAGAATGCGCCCGCGGCCTCTTTGATTCCGGCGGAACATTCTTGTTTGTTCGGTATAAAAAATTTACGGAAGAATTTCGAGCCTCCCCGAGCTTCCTGCAACCACTTTCCGGCTTCGCGCGCGATGAGTCAACACCCTTTTTGTTTTATTTATATTTAAATGATAATAAGCCGTTAATGTCATTAATGTTGCAAAAAAAAACGCTTTTGACCGCGAAATGGCGCAAAGAATCGTAGCGGCAAAAAAAAATACTCGCCAGAAGCCTATCCTGCGACTCACCGCGCAACGGCTTAAAAAAAAAGATGTGTTCTGCTTAGGTGCAAAAAATTCTGTTTGAATGGCCGGAATATGGTATGACTTAGGCGCAATGATTTGAGATGAGAAATTCATTCGAGAAAAAGGCCCGCGCAGGGAGTGTACAGATTAGTACATGACCTGTGTGGGCCTTTTTAAGGATGGATTTATCGCTCAAAGCGTTCGCCAAAATCAGGATTTGGGAAGCTTTTCCAGAGCCGTGACCCACGCCCTCAAAGTCTCGATGAGGAGCTTGCGCTTGGGTTCGGGCAGAAGGTCCGTGAACTCTTCGGAGATGCGGTCATACTCGGGGTGGAGTTCTTCGAGAAGGTCGAAACCGAGGTGGGTTATGCGGATGATGTTCTCGCGGCGGTTGTCCTTGTTCTGGACGCGCGTGATGAACTTGTCGGCGTAAAGGCTGTCGATAATTTTTGTGACGTTGGCGGGGGTTGTTAGAAGGCGCTTGCCCAGCTCTATCTGGTTTAGTCCCTGCCCATCGTTGGTGTAGGCCAGCTCAGCAAGAACCTTGTATTTTTGGAGGCTGATTTTGCTGGTGTTGAAGTGCGCGCCCGCGCGCTTTTCAAAGGAATTCTGGAGAAGGTTTATGAGGTAGAAAATCCTCTCGTAGCTCTTGCGCTTGTTCTCTATTATGTTGTAGTAGCTGTTCATTTTCTTTTTAAATTATGGCACTTGGTTGTTATCGACGGGTCGAATTATTAATGAGGATAATGGAGGAATACTATTTATATGTCAACATTCAACCGATAAACATTTTTCAGTCTTTTCGCAATTTTTTCTTCGCAAAAGGGCCCGTTTAAGGTAATAATTCGGCACGCAAATAAAAAGGAGGAACAATGAACAGACTCATACTTGTAAGGCACGGGCAAAGCGCGTGGAATCTGGAAAACCTCTTCACGGGCTGGACGGACGTGGATCTGAGCGCGCAGGGGATTGCCGAGGCGCGGAAGGCGGGCGCCGCCCTCAAGGCGGCTCGGATAAAGTTCGACATCGCCTTCACGTCGGTACTGAAAAGGGCGGTTGAAACGCTGCACCTGATAGAGGAGGAGGCCGGAAACCTCTGGGTGCCGGAGTTCAAGACCTGGCGCCTGAACGAGCGG
>JAVBSZ010000132.1:0-4380 GCA_031556415.1 Opitutales bacterium
TCAGCAGGCTGCCTTTCTGATAAATTGCGACGGGACGGATTTCCGCGCCGCTTTCGCGCGCGAGTCTGAAGGCCAAGTTCATGAAATCCTGGAGACGCCCCGTGCGGCTGCGCGTGCCTTCCGGAAAGATTATCAGAGGATGCATTCTTTCAAGGAGCTTCTTGCAGGCCTCGCGCGCCCCGCCCAGAGAGGCTAGGTTGTTGGGCTCAACGGGGATAAAGTCAAAAATGCGCACAAGCAGCCATATCACGAGCAGGGAGGAGTAGGTGTACTTCAAAAGTATCCCCGCGTTGGGAATGCTGGCGAGGAGTATTATGGGGTCAAGCGAACTGCCGTGGTTTGCCACGTACACAGTCTTCCCGTCGGAGATGTTTTCCCTCCCGCGCACCTCAAAGCTGGCCACGCCGAAAATGTCCAGAAACCATATTTGCAGGCGCGCCGCCCTTGTCAGAAATTTTGAAATAAGAATACGCCGCAACTTGGGGCAGGGGAGCGTCAAAACAAAAACAATCAGGACGTAGATGGCGAAACACAGATTAAGCAGAAGATAAGAGCCGTACCCAAGCAAAGCCTTGAGCACGACAGCTGCCTTTTTTACCTTTTCAGACATCACCATTATCTTGACATGAATTTGATATATATATAGCCTATCAACATAAAAAAACACATTAATTCAAGAAAGATTATCATGAAAAAATCAATACTTGCGATATTAGTGGGACTATCAATGCTTCTGGGCGCATGCACTTCCCAAAGCGACAAAATGCTGGATGCGGGCGACACCGTTTTGACCTACACGGGCTTCCCGCAGGATGACACGCTCGTGAAGGAGGCGATGCGCGCCTCCCTAAAGGAACGCGGTTGGACAATCACCGGCGAAACGCCCTTCACGGCCAAGATAGACAACAGGGGGCAGCACGCAAAGCTTTCAATCGCCATTTCCAACGGCGTCGTCAATCTTGACACGAAGGGCTCCACGCTGGATAGCGGAAAGGCCTACGTTCCAATCAACTATTCGGACCTTCTTATGAAGTCCGCGTACAAGCGCCTTGGCGGGACGTTTTCGCGCGCCAAATAGGCCGCACTCTCACAAAGGTTCTTCTTCCTCCAGCGCCTCCGGAGCTGGAGGGGCGGTGTAGCCCTTCGCGTAGATGCGCAGCATCACTCTGTGCACGCAGGTGAGGGTGATTATCAAAACCGCTCCCGCCGCCACGCCTTGCCATGAGGAAATTTTGAGTGATTCCGCAAAAAAATTCATGGCAAGCGCAATTGGCCCCTGCACGGCGAGGGTCATCGCCATGTACATGCCCAGCGGCGTCCCAATCTGTGAAAGGATGAAGTTCTGCAGGAAGTAGGGCACGCCCGGAATGGCGCGGATGAAGAAATTCAAATTGCAGGCGGCCCTGTCGGCGTCCGCATTTATGTTGAAGCGTTTTAAGAGCGGAGAAAGCGCGGATTTCGGCAGAAGAAAGCGCGCCAGGAAGTACCCAAGCAGGGAACTTGAAAATATGCCCGCAAGACAGAGCCCCCAGGCAGTCCATATTCCGAACGCGGTTGCGGAGAAAAAATAGAGCCATGATACCGGCAGGCCCACTGCGGCGCCGACGGACATCACAAGCAGGAACCATAAGGGGTCGGTATTGTTTTCGGCAAAGTCCTTCAGGTGCGCGTAAAGCTCCGCCCAGCCGAAGCAGAGTTCGACCGCCGCTATGAGCGCCAAAAACAGCGCGAGCTTGAAAAGGCCCTTTTGCATATTTTGGAATAATCGGAAAGGATTATCGGCTTTAACTGTGCGGCTGGTCAAGCGGGAAGAGCAAAGGCGCGGCTCGATTTTTATGCCTTGTCCTTCAAGAAACCTCCTTGGGGCTTTAATATTTGGAAATTTGCTGGCATTATGCCCCAAGCTTATTTCAAAAGTGCTGAATATGGAAATTCCATATTCATAAGATTTTATCAGGAAGCACGGCGAAGATGCCGGGCGCGCAAAGCCCGCATAGATGAAAGCGACATGCTTGTTCGCAGGAAAATCCCGCTGGGGCACAGTCCTTACGACCTCTTGGATTAATTCCGAATATGGACGTTTGAGAGCTTAAAAATTTTCATCCTCCGCTTTTTGATGCTTGTTTCCCGCAGCATTATGCGTTTCATTTATATGACGTAGGACACTATATGGAGCTGTTGGCGAGATGCATAGACGCAGGAACCGCATATTGTCCCTGCAAGCTGGCTGAAGCCGGCCAATGCCTGGTCTGCCAGCATTGCCGCAGGGAGGATTTCTGCGCGTGCTCCGGCACGGCCGGTTTCTGCGTTTATCAGGAGCTTAAAAATAACGGCATGAAGGCGCGCGGTTTCCGCAAAACGCACCTTTGCGAAATTGAAGAGATTTCCGAATTTGACGGGAACCTGCTCTATTTCAAAGTGAAAATCCCGCATCAACTGGCGCTGGATTTGCGTAAAATAGGCAGTTTCGTGTTCGTTCGCGCGGGAGAGAACCCCCACTTTGATTTGCCCGCAGCCGTATTCTTTTCCGATGAAAAAAACGACACTTTCGGTTTCGCGCTGACCGTCATGGGCGTAAAGACGATGGAACTTTCCGGGCTCAAGGCCGGAGACTCCATACTCGTGCGCGGGCCCTTTTGGAACGGAGTGCTGGGCATAAAAAACATCGCGCATACGCGTGACGAAAAAGCTCTAGTCCTTGCAAGCGGGATAGGCTTAATACCTTCGCTTTCCGTGATTAAAAGTTTGAAATCGCAAGGGAACGCGCTTTGGGCCTTTCTTGATGAAGGAAAGGTCAGCCGGAAGTTTTTGGATTTTGTGCAGAAAACGCACGGCGTGAGCCTGAAAAATTGCGCCATCGGAACTGAAGGCGGCCTCGCGCCAGACGCAAAGACCGCTATACAAAAGGCCCTGAACGCCGGCATTACCCTCATACACATCGGGCTTTCGGACTTTTTAATATCCAAAGTTGCGGAGCTTCTTAAAGAGCTGAAGCGCACGGATGTTAAGCTCTCCTGCATCAACAGCGCGAAGATGGTCTGCGGGGAGGGCGTCTGCGGGGCGTGCACCGGGAACGTCTCAAAAAGCAGGATAAGAAGGCTGTGCAAGGAGCAGATAGACCCCTGGGAGCTGAGCGGAAAGGACGCATTGTGAAAATAATCGTAATAGGAGGCGGATGGGCCGGAGTGTCGGCGGCCATCGCGGCGCGCAGGGCCGGAATGGACGTCACCATCATCGAAAAAACCGACCTGCTACTCGGCGCGGGCAACGTCGGCGGCATCATGCGCAACAACGGCAGGCATACCGCGGCCGAAGAGATGATAGCCCTCGGCGCGGGCGACGCCTTTGAAATTTTGGATTCCATCGCCCTGCACAGGAATGTGGATTTCCCGGGGCACAGCCATGCCACGCTTTACCCCGTGAGCACGGCGGAGGCTCACATCAGGCGGCATCTGCTTTCCCTCGGAATAACTTTGAAAATGGAAAGCCGCGTCTGTGCCGTTGATTTTGCGGACTGGAAAATCCGCGCGGTTCGGCTTGAATCTTCCGAACGCGTGGAGGGCGACGTCTTCGTGGAGGCCACTGGCACTGCTGGCCCCATGGGCAACTGCCTTAAATACGGGAACGGCTGTTGCATGTGCGCCTTCCGCTGCCCGTCTTACGGGCCGCGCATGAGCGTGAGCGCCGCCTGCGGCGCGGAAGATTATCGCGGCGAGCGTGCGGACGACGTCTTCGGCGTGTTCTCCGGCTCATGCAAGCTTGACAAGGCCAGCCTTTCGGGAGAGGTGCGCAAATTGCTCGATGAAAACGGCGTCGCCATTCTCAAGATTTCGGCGGAAGACGTGGATTATGGGAAGCTCTCCGCCAAGGCCTGCAAACAGTACGCGCTCAACGAATTTTCCGAAAACATCATTCTGCTGGACACCGGCCACGCAAAGCTGATGACAAGTTATTATCCGCTGGAAAAACTGCGGAAGATAGAAGGGCTTGAAAACGCAAAGTACATTGACCCTTACGCGGGCGGCAGGGGGAACTCCGTAAGGTTTCTTTCGATCGCGCCGCGTTCGAACGCGATGACGGTTGACGACGTAAAAAACCTTTTCTGCGCGGGTGAAAAGAGCGGGCTTTTTGTGGGGCATACCGAGGCAATCGCCACGGGCGCGCTTGCGGGGCACAACGCGGCTAGAATGGCGCGGGGTGCGGGGCTCCTCGTTCTGCCCGAGTCTCTGTCCGTCGGCGACATCATATCTTACGCCAACCACAAGGTAAAGAATGAGGGAGACAGAAAATCCCGCCTCACTTTTTCCGGCGGCGAATATTTCACGCGGATGAAGGATAAAAAACTCTACCTTCTCTCGCCTGAAGAAATCAAAGAAAAGG
>JAVBSZ010000194.1:0-5744 GCA_031556415.1 Opitutales bacterium
AGGAAAAGATAAATGGAAAGCGATAGCCCCGTAATATTCACCCATAACCGCGAGTTTTGCAAACACTAGCTTTCCAAGATCTCATGAGGGGGGTCTCATAAATAATATCATAATATATCCACTATAATATTGCGATTTTTGACAGCTTCTTATAGAATAGAAGCATCATGGCAAAGATTGCATTAAACCACGATCCAGAAAGAAAATCTCCTTTTCAAATATTGTGGCGCGAGGACGGCAAGCGGTACTCGCGCTTTTTTGAGACAGAACAGGCGCGTGAAAAATTCATCGAAACAAACTCATTTTTCAAAGCGCGAAAAATTTGGCTGCTTTATAAAATGTCGAAAACGAAAATGGGTGAACGCTTTTGGAGACGGATGCTTTTTGTATTGCAAGGCGTGGAGGGGCGTTTTAAATGTCAATCCAAGTTTTATGCTTTAAACGTATATTCGGGGGACATTTTGAAAAATTGCGCAAAAAGTTTGGTCGGTAAAATTGCGGAAGGGTTTGTCTGTGCCTCCGTGGCGGCCTGCGTATTTTCAGGCGCCCATGCCCAAGATTTTGAAAGCCTGCCGCCGGAAATTCAGGCACTTCTGATATCCAATTATGAGGAGCAGATAGACACGGATGACTTCGGGGCGCTTTGCAAAGACAACCTTGCGCGCCTGAAGCGTCTGGCGGAGCGCCTGAACGCTAAGGACTTTGATACCCGCATAGCCGCGTTGGAAAAGCAACTGCCGCAGTCCGATAAAAATCTCTATCTTGAAATGCGCAAGCTCAGGCGCGAACTCATGCTCAAAGATTTGGATTTCACGCAGGTGCTCTGCGTCGATGCGCCCTACCCGACGGGTTCGGAAGCCCCGCACGAGGGCCGAGTGAGGGTCGAAAATACCGCGACTTTCGGCGGGAAGCTCATCACGGTGGACATCAAAACGTTTGCCCAAACCCGTCTGCTTTTTCCTGAGGAGGAAGGCTCGGCGGCGGTAGGCAGGCCGGATTTGTTTTTTGACGCGTCGAAGATAGTCTTCTCCGCACGCGGAAAGGGAGACACAAACTACCGCCTCTATTCCATACGCAGCGACGGCGAAGGCCTCGAGCGCCTGACGGAAGGCGGGTACAATGATTCCGACCCCGCGTGGCTGCCCGACGGCAACATCGTTTTCTGCACCTCGCGCAGCAACCACTTTCTGCGCTGCGGGGGCTCCGAATTCCGCCTGCAGGTCTTGGCGCGCTGCGACGCCGACGGGAAGAACATCTACTTCATATCATCCAACGTGGAGAGCGACGCCATGCCCTACGTGCTCGACGACGGCCGCATACTTTACTGCCGCTGGGAGTATGTTGACAAAAACATATTCCGCATACAGTCTCTCTGGACGATAAACCCCGACGGCACGAATTCGCAGGTGTTCTGGGGCAACCAGAGCCATTGGCCCGACGTCCCCATCTGCGCCATGCAGATACCGAACACTTCGAAATATCTTTTTGCGAGCGCCTCGCACCACAACTTGTACCGCGCGGGGCTCGGCATTATAGACCCTTCCGAAGGGCTGAATTACCCCGACGGCATTTACAACCTGACCCCGCAGGTGGGCTGGGCGGAAGCGGGCCCCGGGCCGGAGGATGCGCAATACAACCCCGCCTTTTCCATGCCCAGAACCTTCGCCACCTTCTTCACACCGCATCCGGTTGACGCGCACCGCTACCTTGTCTCGGCAAGGACGGGCAAGGGGAGGGAAATCAAAAACAGCGCCTACTCGTTGGAGGACAGGCTGGGCCTTGCGGGCTCCTACACAAACAGGACCGTCAATGAGAAGGACGCCTATTTTGACCTCTATCTGGCGGATTACGACGGCAACATGGAGCTCGTCTACAGGGGGGAGCGCAATATAAAATTCGCCCAGCCTCTGCGCGCGCGCAAGGTGCCGGAAGTCAGGCCGAATGTTACCGCATGGCAGGGAGACAAGCCATCCGCAAACGCCAAGCCCCTTGAAGGCGTGCTTTACAGCGCCAATATCTATGCCAATTCAGGAATTCCGCAGGGGAGCGCAAAATATTTGAGAGTGGTGGAACACTGCGCGCCCACCTACGCCGACGGCGTGAAAGACGCCACAAAGGAGTGGTTCGCCGTCATGGATTATCTGAAGCTCGACAACGCGCGCCCCTTCGTCTCAAAAGACAACAGCATCTGCAAGTTCTTCCTCAGCGGCGAAACCGCCATGAGCATATTGGTTGACGAAAGCCACAAGCGCATTCTGGGCGAGGCGCCCATAGAGGCGGACGGCAGCGTGAACATACAGGTGCCGCCCATGCGCGCGGTGTACTTTCAGGTTTTGGACAAGGACAGAAAGGTCCTGCAGACCATGCGCTCCTCAACGCACGTCATGAGCGCGGAGGCCCGCGGCTGCATGGGCTGCCACGCAACGCACGCCTCTTCCGCGCCGCCGCGCACGCCGGCAATGGCCCTGCGCAAACCTCCGCACAGGCTCAAAGGCCGCTTTGGAGACGCCACGATGGGCTTTAAGCGCCACATACAGCCCATTCTCGACAAACACTGCACAAGCTGCCATTCCGAGGCAAAGGGGCACAAGCTCGTACTTGAGGGTGCAAAAATTCTCCCCGAATGGAATTTCACAAAGTCCTACCTCAATCTGGTTCTGGGCTTGCAGAAAGGAGGGCGCCCGTCGTCGTCCGCCTCTTACGCCGCGGCCATATTCCCCTACGAGGTTTATCCCAACCCCGACCTGAAAAAATCCTACGAAGAAAGCGTGCTTCCTCCGATGTCTCTTTTAAGCGGCAAAAGCAGACTCATATCAACGCTTGAAAAGGGCCATAACGGCGTGGAAATTAGCGATGAGGACTTGGACGCCCTGAAGGCCTGGATAGACCTCAACTGCCCCTTTTACGGCGAGGAGGATGTCCTTGAAACGCCGGATGTCGATGCGCAAAAATATTTTTCGGACGCGAACAGGACGCAGGGTCTCTCATACGCGCCGCGCATGCGGACATCCCCTGACGTCGACAGGGCGTACAGGCAGGACAAGTTCCCCACGCAGGAATCCCGCCTGCCAAAAGACGCTGAAGGAAAGCCCCAGCCCGCCATACGTTACGAAGGAAGCAAACGCATAACGGTTTCAGAATAGGCGACGCGCCTAAAAAATATGAAGCAGTCAATTTTTTTATTTTTCATCTTAACTCTTTCATGCGCCTACGCGACGGCGGGCGAAGATCTGATTACGAATTATCCCGACACGGATGAATTTAAGGCCGACATCGCAGGTGCGCAGGCGCGAGGAATCGTGCTTTACGACATGCACATACACGCGCGCGGCGGCGTGACGCCGGAAGCCGCGCTCGAAAGGGAACTTAAGACGGGTATAAAGTCCGCCATTCTCAGCAATCATGGCAGGGACTGGGATTTGAACACGGAGGAAAAGCTGCTGGACTTCATTAAGCGCGCGAGGAGCGCGGACATCGCCGGAAAGCGCCTTCTTGTTGGCGTACAGGTTAACGACAGGGACTGGGTCGCGCAAATTTCCCCGCAGACTCGCTCTCAATTGGACTATATCCTCGCCGACGCCATGATAATGCCTGAGAGCGATGGCACATCCACAAGGATTTGGAGGATTGAAGCCATAGAAAATTCGCAGGAATGGATGCTCCGTTATTTTGAGCACAACATGCGCATATTGGACGAACCCATCACGATACTCGCCAACCCGACCTACCTGCCGCCCTGCCTCGCAAAAGACTACGACGCGCTTTGGACGGACGAGCGTTTGGACGCGCTCATTTCAAAGGCCGTTAAAAACGGGGTGGTTCTGGAGGTTCAGGCCGAAAGCCCCTTTCAGGCGAACCCGCGCTTCATAAGAATTGCCAAAGCGCGCGGCGCAAAACTTTCACTCGGCACAAACAACCGCGACGGCCGCGCCGTAAGCCTGGACACATGGTTCAAGGCCATCGAGCTCGGAGATTTGCACGGCGAAGATTTTTGGACTCCGCCCGCGAGGAAATGACTTTTCAATTCCGCGCAAAAACCAAAACGCGACGGATTACCCAACCAAACCTTTGCCGATTTCAAAGGCCTTCCGCAAGTCCAACGGGAACTGCGTCTCCTTGCGCGAGAGCTTGTGCGCGACGTCGAAAGAGGTGATTTCGTACTTTGAATAGTCTTTCACCTGGCAGGTGTCCGTGCAGTAAAACGCCTCGCAGGAACCGAAGGTTGCGGAAATGCGGCTCAGGAAGAAGCCTATCTGCGCGTCCAAATTCCAACCCTTCACGACGTCGTCATTGATGTTCATGGTGCATATAAACGCGGTCGGGATTTTCTTCTGAAAGAGCGAGGAGTAGTTCTTGTCGTACACCAGATACTGGAAGATGAGGCGCTCAAGAAAGCAGCGCATCATCCCTGTGAAATTCATGAAATATATGGGGGACGCGAACACGACGCCGTCCGCAGCGGCCACCTTTTCCAGCACGGGAGTGAGGCCGTCCTTCACGGCGCATTTGCCGTAGCTTGGGCCGCCCCTAAGCTTGCACGCAAGGCAGCTTATGCAGCCCTTGTAATCTAGGTCGTACAGGTTGACAATTTCCGTTTCCGCGCCCGCGCTCCGCGCGCCCTCAAGCGCGCCCTTAAGAAGCGCGGCCGTGTTGAAAGTTTTCCTCGGACCCCCGTTGATTGCGATTATCTTCTTCATAAGGCCGAATTTTGGGTATTCATCCTTACATTGCAATTGATTTTTGATATTGATACCCGGACGCGTTCGCCTAATCTCAACGCTTTATGGACAGACGCACGTTTACAAAATCCGCGCTGATGGCCGCGTTTGCGGCGGCCGCACCCGCGAAGATTTTTGCGGAAGGGGAAAGCAAAGGCGGGGTGAAATTCCTCTGCAAGCCCTATCTGCAGAACCCCAGGCCCAACGCCATGACGATCATGTGGATTGTGGACAAACCCTGTTTAAGCTGGGTGCAGATTGCCGAAGGCGGCGGCAAGAACCCGAAGGAAAAATTCTTCGCAGAGGAGGACGGCCTCATCGCGGCGGGAAACACTGTCAATAAAATTGAGATCGATAACCTGAAGCCGGACACGCCCTATTCATACAGGGTCGTCTCGCGCGAGATTCTGGTTTTTGAGGCGTACAAGGTCGTTTTCGGCGAGGAAATTCAGAGCGAAGTTTTCACCTTCAAAACGCCGCCGGCCAAGCCCAAAGAGGTGTCCATGCTCGTCTTCAACGATGTCCACGGCAGGACGCAAAGCTACGCGGAGCTTTTGAAACTCAACGGAGGAGAGCCTTTTGACTTCGCCTTCTACAACGGGGACATGCTCAACTACCTTGCAAAGGAGGAGAAAGTGCTCAGCGGGCTTATCGCCCCTTCCGCCGAAGCGTTCGCCTCAGGCACGCCCTACTTCTGCGTGCGCGGAAACCACGAGACGCGCGGAAGCCTGGCGCGCGCCTTCAGGAATTATTTTGAAACGCCCGCAGCTCCCTGTTTCTCGTTCACCTGGGGCCCGGTCTTCTTCATCGCGCTCGACACGGGCGAGGACAAGCCGGACTCCACCGCGGTTTATGCGGGACTCACGGCCTTTGACAAAATGCGCGAGCGCGAGGCAAAGTGGCTGGAGGAGCAGATGCAAAGCCCCGCGTGCAGGAACGCTAAATTCCGCGTGGCCCTGATGCACATCCCTACGCACCATTCCAACGACTGGCACGGACCCAAGGAGTGCGAAAGGCTATTCGCCC
>JAVBSZ010000138.1:0-11390 GCA_031556415.1 Opitutales bacterium
GCCTATTTTTACAACACGTCCGTCAACGCCGGCACCGATAGCGCATGGAAAAACCCGGGGTTCATCCTCATGAGCAAGGGGCCGGACGGAAAGGCCGTCGAAGTCGGCGGCATGTACTCGACCGGCGCCATGCCGGATTCAGACACCTACAGGGCGCCCCAGGAAAACGTGGACAACATCGTCTACGGGGTAGACTGATTTAAAATAACAAACCCTTAAACAACCCCCTATTATGAAAAAATCGCGCAAAGCCTTCACACTCGTAGAACTCCTCATTGTCATAACGATAATAGGCGTGCTAGTCGGCCTCATCATGCCGGCCATCACAGGAGGGCAGATTTCCGCCCTGAAGACAACCTCGCTCACCTTCCTCAGAAGCATGGGCACCGCAGCGACAATGTACAACGAGGAATACGGCTACTGGCCCGACTTCCTGGTCGAGAAGGACCGCGTCAACCTCAATGACGACGACAACTCGGAAAAGTGCCTCAAATCGCTCACCGGCAAAGACGGCAACGGGGTGAATCTCTCCCCGGCCGACAGGAAGCTCTACAACCGCAAGGGCAGAAGCTTCATCACCTTCAACGTGCAGAACCTTTCGCAGAAGAACGCGGAATCGCCCTGGAAGATTGTTGACTCATTCGGCAACCCGAACATCTACATCTGCGTTGACACGGACGGCGACGGCTTCATCAACAAGGGCTTCCCCACCATGGCCGACGGCATCCCCTCCTCCGAACTGAGCGAGCGCATTCCCAACCCCGACAAGGGCGTCCGCGCAAAGATCATCCTTTTCACCCTCAAAAAGGACGGCATGAGGCCGGGCGCGGACTACACCGCGGAAGACGTCTTCAGCTGGTAATCCGGCCAACTTAAAACCCGAATTTCAAAAACATGCATAAGACCGACAAACAGGCGTTCACGCTGATTGAAATGCTGATAGTCATCACCATCATCGTGGTTCTGTCGGCCGGAATAACAATGATACAGCCCGGCGGGACGTCGCAGAAAGTCTACACCGCCCAGAGGAACCTTATGACGGCGTTCTTTGAGGCGCGCAACGCGGCGGTCTCAAAGCAGACCAACGCCCGCGTCATAATATACCGCGGCAGCGACCCTGATTTGAAGCTGCGCCGCTTCGGCGTAATTTATGAGACGGAAAACGGCTGGGTGGCCCTCAACCAGGGAGGAACGCTGCCCGAAGGCACCTTCTTCTCCCCGCCCGACGCCGAATTTCACGACATTGCCTCGGTTGACAAGGCTTCCGGCTTCACTGAATCAGAAGTCTACAAGAGCACGTTCAACAACGGCAAAACGGGGGCAGAGCGCATAGTCGGCATCAATTTCCCGAGCACCGACGCGCAGGAGCTCGACCTCGCTTCCGGAGAATGGTACTCCTATCTCTACACGTCCGACGGCCTTTCCGCAAACCCGGGCGCGTACGTCATGATATGCACGGGCAACATAACCGGCAAAGACAAGCTTCTCATAAACAACCCCCATAACCAGGTTGGTTTCGCCGTCAGGAAATTCGGGAACACCATAGCTTTTTCCGACTACACGGAGATAGAGGAAATAATGTCAAAATAGTCTTTTCATGAAATTCACCCAGGCTTTCAAAAAAAACAGGGACGGCTTCACGCTTATCGAAGTGATGGTGGCCGTCGGAATCGTGGCGGTATCCCTGACGGCGCTGCTCGGGCTTCTGGCCGCGATAATCGGCAACGTGAACCTGATAAGGCAGCAGACAAAGGCGCTCTCCATAGTCACCGCGCTGGAGTCGCAGCTCAAACAGATGCCCTTCTCATATGTGTACACGCACATATCGGATATCCACAAGCCCTACGTCATCTACTATTGGGACGAGTACCAGAATCCGGACGACGTGAGCAACTCGAGCATGATAATGGTCTCCAGCGAGGATCCTGACAAGGTTCCCCAAAGCCCGCCCACGCGGGAGGACCTAAGGAACTCTTCCGGGGAAATTTACAGGGTGATGATATATCCCGACCAGTCCGGCCTCGTGGGCCAGTACATTTCCCTCAAGGCCCCGGGCGACGCATACACATTGGATTCCCCCCTGCCCCAGGAGGATACGGACTACGCAATGTTCATCCTTCCCCTGAGCATAAAGGTTTACGTGGACCCGCGCGACAACATACTGGAGGGCATGGGAAATCCCGAACTCAATGAGCAGCGCCTGGTGCTGGACGGCATGAGAATCACCAAGACGAGGTAAAACATGAATTTGAAAAAAAGATCCGCATTCACCCTCATCGAAATCATGGCGGCGAGCGCCATCATGTCGGTGGTAGTTCTCGTCGTGCTCATGCTGACCACGGAGGTTCTCAACACGTGGTCAAAGGCCAGCGGCCAGCTGCAGAGCTTCTTCGACGGAGGGCTGGCCGGCAGCATAATGCAGGAAGACCTTGAAAGCGCCTTCATGAAGCGCGACGAAGGCGTGTGGTTCAGCGTCTATTACCCCAAGGATGCCGTCGGCATGCTCAACGGCAGGAACTACCTTGACTCCCTGCCGATGCGCCCGCCGGAAATCATGTTCTTCTCAAAGACGTCCATGCGCCCGCTCTGGAACTATGACGCCAAGCAAAAGCAGCTCATACCGGGCACTCTCTGCGCAATCAAGTACCAGCTCGCGGTCAAGAGCCCCTTCATGAAGTCTACCGGCACGCGCGAGGGGGACGCCGCGCAGTATAACGCCTTTTACGGCCTCTACAGGGCGGTGATTGATTCCAAATCCACACTGACGGAATTCATACCCGGCGTCGCCGCAAGGGCCTCCCTCGGCAACAAGATTGAAACGCTCGCCAACTACTGGGACCAGGAGCGATGCACCGTCCTGGACGAAAACGGGAACTATATGCGCGGAATAGAGCTTTCAACATGGGCGCTCTCTCCGGAAAACCTGCTTACGATGAACCTGGTGGATTTCAGGGTCACCTTCACGGTCAGATACCCCAATACGGACGCCACCGCGACGCACGACGCGCCGCCCTATAAAATCGCCTACATCCCGCCTGGCGTCACATTCGCGCTCGGCAAAAAGCTTGAATTCGCCAACGCGCGCGACAGAAACAGCATGTACGAAATCCTGAAAAGCGGAAAGAGCTTCGTCTCCATTATGGACGAGGACCTCTCGCGAGTCACACTCGTCGCGGCGGACATTTCAATGGTATTCATCTCCGAAAAGGGCGCAAGGGAACTGCGCGCGCTCATGCGCGGCAAAAACCTGACCGAGGAGCGCTTCAAGGAGATACTAGGCGAAGAAAGCAGCAAAGCCATTTCAAAGCGCATAGAGTTTATCGCGGAACCTCAGGATTAACAGCCCCTTCTAGCCTGGTATGAATTTGAATTCGGAACAGACGGCCGCGGTGAAATCGTGGCTGCAGCAGGGGAAGAAAATCTCCGAAGTGCAGAGCCTGCTTTCGGCGGAGTTCGGCCTGAGCATGACGTATATGGATTTGAGGTTCCTCATTGACGACCTCGGCATAGAGCTGCAGCGGCCCGCGGAGCCGGAGAAAACGCCAGAGCCTGAAATTGAAAGCGCGCCCAAGGGCGTCAGCATAGACATGGACAAAATTTCGCGTCCTGGCGTGATGGCGAGCGGCAGCGTGGTGTTTTCAGACGGAGTGAAGGCGCTCTGGGAAATAGACCAGTACGGGCGCTTCGGCCTCAAAGCCGAAGCGGGTGACGACTACCGCCCCTCGGAGGAGGACATGATGAACTTCCAGCACCAGCTCAGGCAGCGCCTAGGCGCATAGTTCAGAGCAAAAGATTGTCATTTTAAAACGCGGATAACAAAAATCCGCGTTTTTTTTGCGCAATCGCCAACGCCAAACATGAAATGCAATTTTAAAATAGTAATGAGTTCAGCTTACAATTTCATCGCAATTATGATTAAGGAAATTTTATGAGCGCTATTAAAAGATTTTTCACCGCATAATTTTCAAACGCCTTCCTGCCACTATTTGTCATGCTGTGCTGCTTTGTTTTTCAATGGGCGGTTGCCCTGACGCTCTTTTTCACATTTCATACTTTCAACAGCGAACGGATGCCGCTAACCGCGCAAATCATCCGCATTTTCGCAAGCCTACCGAATGCCCTCTCATTCGTCGGCCTGTTGGCATGCGGGGCGTGGAACCTAATAAAGAAAAGGTGGAGGGTGGCTATTTGGAATCTGGGCTTCTTCTTCGGAATAATCGCCCTGACTCAGGCGCTAATCATCATACTTTTTTCTCTCTATTATGAGTGTTGAAAAGTTTTGAACGCCGGTATGCGCCGGAACGCCGCGCCCGCTCGTTTCTTTTTTTCTCGACATTGAAAGAGAAAGGCTGTTAATTTTGCGTCATCTGCTTAAACGTTTTTTCTAAACACTGAAAAGTGCGGAAATTCTATAAGACAACAGCGTAAAAACATTTCAAAAAAATCATCATGGCAAAATATACCATAGGCATAGACTACGGCACAAACTCCTGCAGGAGCATAGTTGCGGACTGTTCAAACGGCGAGGTGATAGGCGTGGGCGTGTACGCGTACGCGGGCGGAACAGACGGCGTGATTTGCGACGCCGCAGACCACAACCTCGCGCGGCAGGACCCCGCCGAATATGTAAAGGGCCTGCGCGCCTGCGTTGAAGCGGCGCTGAAAAAGACTGAGGAAAAGCTCCCTGATTTCCGGCGCTCGGACGTCATCGGAATCGGCATGGACGGCACGGGTTCATCCCCCCTGCCCGTAGACGCGCACAACACGCCGCTTGCCATGCTGCCGCAATTCAAGGGAAACCCCAACGCCATGTGCTGGCTTTGGAAGGACCACACCTCGTTCAGGGAGGCCGCGCAGATAACGGCGCTCGCTGAAAAAATACGCCCGCAGTATCTGGAAAAATGCGGCGGCGCGTATTCGTGGGAGTGGTTCTGGTCAAAAATTTTCCACTGCCTGAACACGGATGAAAAGGTGTTCGACGCGGCGCATTCGTGGGTGGAGCTTTCCGACTTCATCCCCGCCCTTCTCTGCGGCGCAAAGCGGCCCGAAGACATCGTGCGCGGCGTCTGCATGGCCGGCCACAAGGCCATGTACTGCGAGGAATGGGGCGGTCTGCCAGACAATGAGTACCTTGCCGAACTCTCCCCAAAGCTCTCCGCCTTGCGCGACAGGCTCTTTGAAAAGGCCCATGACGCCAGCCGCCCCGCAGGCGCGCTATGTGCGGAATGGGCGCAGGCCTTCGGCCTTAGAGAAGGCATGCCCGTAGCCATGGGGGAAATCGACGTCCACTACGGAGCGATAGGCTGCGGCATACGCGAAGGCACTCTCGTCAAAGCCATCGGCACATCCACTTGCGACTGCATCGTCTTCGGCGCCGAAAAGCGCGTGCCGCACATCAGGGGGATATGCGGGATAGTCAACGGCTCAATCCTCCCCGCACACCAGGCCATAGAAGCCGGACAAAGCGCCGTTGGAGATATCTTCAAATGGTTCGCCCAAACCCTCTGCCTGCGCGAGGTTTCGGACATAGCAATCCTCGACGCCGAAGCGCTCAAACTCAGGCCCGGCCAGAGCGGCCTCATCGCGTTAGACTGGAACAACGGCAACCGCAACATCCTCGCCAACCCGCTGCTCACAGGCCTGCTCCTAGGCCAGACGCTTCACACCACGCAGGCTGAAACCTACCGCGCGCTGGTCGAGGCCACCGCCTTCGGCGCGCGCATGATAATTGAGCGCATCAAGGAAAACGGCGTGGAAATCTCCCGCATAATCTGCTGCGGAGGCCTCGCGGAAAAAAGCCGCCTTCTCATGCAGACATACGCCGACGTCACCGGCTGCGAAATGGAACTGGCTGCTTCAGACCAGGCCTGCGCGCTCGGCGCCGCCGTGAGCGCGGCAGTCTGCGCCGGAAAGGACGCGGGCGGATATGCGGATTTCTTCAGCGCCATGGACAACATGACGGGCGTCAAAAAGGAAAAATTCGCCCCAATCAAAGAGAACGCCGAAACGTACGAAAAACTTTTCGCCATATACAAACGCCTGCACGACGCCTTCGGCGGAGTCTCAAAAACCGCAGACCTCAGCGCCGTAATGCCCGAACTCATAGCCATCAAACAAAAGGCAGTGGAAGCCTAAACAGGCCTGGAAATTCTATATGATGGGACTTCTCGTCCCCTCATACTCCCCGAGGCAAGGACAGTATTTTTTATCCTTTCTTATTCGTGGGCCTGCGCGCCCCACACCCGCGGCAAGGCGAAGCCCTGCACGGCGAATGCTACGCATTCGATTTTGTTGTGATTACTCGAACTCCTTACGTTCCCGCCAGACGGGCACCCAGAGTGCTGCCAAATGAAGGGGCAAAGCCCCTTACAGCAACTGCTTCGCAGTGAGCTTATCCCCTTGTTTTTCAAACTCGCTTCGGTTTTGGATTCGATTTTGTTTTGCAAACAAAATTTCCGAATCCAAAAACAAACAGGTCATCAATAGGTATTGCACGAATGCAAACGAGACTCTGTTTGATTTCATTTTTACACACGCGCTGCATGCGCGTAAGACATTTGACTCACCGCCGAAGGCGGCATCAGAAATAAAACTTCGTACGTTCCCTTTTTTGGCGGAGGGATTTTGGATGAAGAACGAGGCTTGGCGAAGCGCGCGCGGGTGCGTAGCGTACTCAGACCGTACGTGAGCAGTCGCGCGCGCGAAGCAAACGGAGTTATTGAACTCGCGGCTTGGTTGCTACGCAATCCGCGCCGTCTCGCCACTCACTTCGTTCGGGCAAAACGCTTCGCGTTTTGTTCCGACTCGGGCTTCGCTTCGCTCACCGCTCGCCGTCGCCCAAAACATTCGCCAAAGTCGGCGGCAGGGATTTTGGATGCATAAGCAGGCGCGAAAAAAATTGCGGGCCGTAGCGTACTCTTTTGTTCGTGAGGGTCGCAATTTTTTGAAGCAACGAACTTAGGCGCCAAATCACAAAAGTTTTAGCCGACCTTACGCATGACAATGCGCAAGGTTGGCTAAAAGCTTTTGGGAAGAATTGCCGAAGGCCACTCCGAAGGAGCGAGACGAGCACTACCGTGCGAGCGAGTTCAATCACCCGCCCAAAAATGTGCGAGTGCGGGAGTCGATATCCTGATACTCCTTCTCCTCCGCCTCCGCCAGTTTGCGTCCGAAGGGCATTTGGGCGACGAGCTGCCAGCTTTCGGGCAGAGAGAAGGCGGCCTTAACCTCGTCGTCTATAATCGGGTTGTAGTGCTGGAGGTTGGCGGCGAGGCCCTGTTCGCACAAGGCCGTCCAGACGGCGAACTGTGCGATGGCGTTGGCGTGCTGGGCCCAGGTTTCAAACTTGTCGGCGTAAGATGGATACTCAGTCATTAGGGATTTTGTGACGGCCGTGTCCTCAAAATAGAGCACGGTGCCGAAAGCTGCGGCGAAGCCCGCTATTTTTTCGCGGACGCCTTCGGCGCGTTCGGGCTTCACACGCTTGAGGAGGGTCTGCAAAACTATGTCCCAAAATTTTTTGCTGTGCTCCCCGAAGAGAAGCGCCGCGCGCGGGCTCTGGCTGTTGAAGGGCGACGGAGTCTCCCTTATCGCGGATTTTATGAGCTCCGCAAGAGCGCCCTCGTCCAAGGGGCATTGGGAATCCATGGCGTAGTTTGAGCGCCTTAGCTTTATCATTTTCAAGTATTCCGACATAAACAACCTTTCCTTTTAACTGTTTCACCAATCCTAGGCGGACTTTTACCAATTGCAAAGTTTTTCTCTCGGATAGGGAGTGCGGAAAATTGAATGACAGCCGTAATCTTTTCTCTTTAAACAAATGCTAAAACGATTTTTCTTGACTTCTGCAAAAACGTTTTTGTAGATTGCGCGCATACCCCCCGCTCGTCGAAAGGCGGGCCGGAAGCGGCGGAAAAATTTAAAAATCATAAAATGGAAAAAACTGAAAAGAAAATAAACGCAGTGCTCGGAACGCGCGGAGAGCCGCGCGGCGGCGTTCTTGCCGCCATAATGACACCGACTGACGCGGACGGCGCGCTGATGAAAGGCTCGCTCGGCGCCAATTTGGATTTCCTCAAAGGCGCCGGCATAGGCGGTCTGATGGTGCTGGGCAGCACGGGGGAATTTGTGCGCATTTCAAAGCGCGTAAAAATCGACGTTCTCGAAGGCGTGGCGGAACGTAATGCGGGGGATTTCCCGATGGTGGCGAACTGCTCTGCAAATTCCGTAGCCGAAGTGCGGGAGCTCGCGCGCGTGGCGCAGGGCCTCGGCTATGCCGGAATTTCGCTGATGCCCCAGTGGTTTTTTGCACAGCCGCAGGAAGACATGCTGGAATTCTTCCTTCGCTGCGCGGAGGGATGCGAGCTACCCTTCCTGCTCTACAATTTTCCGGAGCGCACGGGCAACCGCATAGGCCCAGAGACCGTCGACGAATTTGCAAAGCGCGCGGACATGTTCGCAATCAAGCAGAGCGGCGCGGAATTTTCGTACATAAATGAGCTCGTGGAAATAGGAGGGCGCAGGAATTTTGCGGTCTTCGCGGGGGCCGACACGCGCATTCCGGAAATCATGAAGCTGGGCTGCGCTGGCTGCATAGGCGGGCTCACGAACATAGTTCCGGAATATATGGGCGAACTCTACTCCCTCTCAAAAGGCGGCGGGAAAGGAGAACGGATTGAGACCCTTTCCGAACGCATGCGAGAGGTGGGGAAAATCATAGACCGCGCGGGCTTCCCCATAAACGTGGCCTTCGGCATGGCCGCGCGCGGGCTCGAGGCCGGCGTGCCGAAGTCTCCGCTGGGCGCGGGCACGAAGGCGCAGGGCGACGGAATAATCTCCGAACTGCGCGCGCTGTTTACTAAATGGGGCTTGCCTATGCCAAGTGCGGTTTAAATGCTGGCAGAAGAAATGAAATTTACACATTGCAAAGAATCTTAATTTGGCACAATGAATTTGAAGATACGGCGCAGGACAAACAAAACAGGTTCAAGGATATATCATGCTCTTCGGTGAAAATTTTTCCGGTATTGACGTAGTTGTGATAGCGCTCTACTTCGCGGCGACGATGGCCATAGGCGCGCTCGCAATACGCAAGGGCCGCAGCGTTGACGCGTATATCGCCGCTGAGCGCTCCCTGCCGGGCTGGCTGACTGGGCTTTCCATCCTGGGCTCCTTCGTGAGCAGCATCAGCTTTCTCGGCTACCCTGGGAAATCCTTCGCGGCGGACTGGAACCCCTTTGTCTTCGGCCTTGCGATGCCCGCGGCAATCTTCATAGCCGTCAAATTCTTCATACCTTTTTACAGGCAGTGCGGAAGCGTTTCGGCGTACGAGCATTTTGAGAGGCGCTTCGGCCCGTGGGCGCGCATATACGCGGGCGTCTGCTTCCTGCTCACGCAGCTTGCGCGCATGGGTGCGGTGACCTACCTTATGGCGCTGCCCATGAGCGTGCTCCTGGGGTGGGACATCTACGTGATAATAATTATCACGGGCGTGGTGGTCACGCTGTACACCTTTGCGGGCGGCATAGTTGCCGTGATATGGACGGAGGCCGTGCAGACGGTGGTGCTCATAGGCGGCGCCCTTCTCTGCGCCATCATGCTGACCGCAGCGGCGCCCGGCGGCTTTGAGGGCATCGTCGAAACCGGAATGGCGAAGGGAAAATTCTCCCTCGGCTCCTTCGACTTTTCATTCGCCTCCTTCGCTGAAAACACTTTCTGGGTGGTGCTCATGTACGGGCTTTTCATCAACCTGCAGAATTTCGGCATAGACCAGAACTACGTGCAGCGCTACATCACCGCGAAATCCGACGCCGACGCGCGCCGCAGCGTGTGGTACAGCGGCGTCATATTCATACCGCTCTCCGCCGTGTTCTTCTACATAGGCACGGCGCTCTTCTGCTACTACGGCGAGAACCCGGGCCTGCTCCCCGCCGAATACGCCGCGAAGACGGACTACGTCTTCCCCTACTACATCGTAAGCGAGCTGCCCGTGGGCGTGAAGGGCCTGCTCATAGCCGCGATTTTTGCGGCCGCGATGAGCACGGTGTCGTGCAGCCTCAATTCCTCCGCCACCATACTTTTGACGGACTACTACCAGCGCTATTTCGGCAAAAACGCCACGCAGAAGCAGTCCATGCGCTTTCTGCACGTTTCGACGATAGTCTGGGGGCTGCTCGGAACCCTCATAGCCCTCGCCTTCACGAAGGCGGAAAGCGCGCTTGACGCCTTCTGGACCCTTGCGGGGATATTCGGCGGCGGCATGCTCGGGCTCTTCCTGCTCGGCATGATGTGCAAACGCGCGGGTTCGGCCGCGGGGCTTGTCGGCGTTGGAACCGGGCTTCTCTTCATCGCGTGGATGACGCTTTCCAGGAAGATAGACTGCATTGCCGACTCGCCCTTCCACGGCTTCATGATACCGGTTCTGGGCACGAGCGCGGTTTTCCTTTTCGGCTTCGGCGCAGCGCAGTTTTTCGGGCGCAATAAGAATGCCTCAAAAAAGCCTCTTAAGTAAGGGCTCTTTTAAGCGGGAACAAAAAAACACGGCGCGCGCTTATGCGCGTGCCGTGAATAAGAAATTCTCCTCTGCGGGCGCTACCTCTGCGGCTTTTCGCCTAGGTATTCGAGCGCGAGCATGGTGATGTCCTTGCCCTGGACGGCGCCGCCGGAAAAATCCGAAAGCGCGCTGCGGAGCTGGAATACTATGCCCTGCGCGTCTCCGCGTTCGGACTTGTTGAGGGCGTCAAGCATGCCCATTTCGCCGAAGGCTTCGCCTTTCGCGTTTGCCGCGCCGATCACTCCGCCGGTGTAGAGAAAAATGCGGTCTCCCTTCTTCAAATCAAGAACGCTCTGCGCGTATTTGGAGGAAGCCTTAAGCCCCAGCGGGGCTCCTTCGGGAACGTCGAGCATCATAAAGCCCGCGCCCGCGCGCGCTATGCACGGCTGCCTTCCGCCCGCGGAGGCGCAGGAGAAGAGGCCCGTGTGCAAATCCAGAACGCCGACGAAGGCTCCCGCCGCCACGCCCAGATTCATGTTCTCGGAAAGCAGAGCGTTGACCTTTGAAAGGACATCCGCGGGCTCGAGGCCCAGCTGCGCGTAATTTTTCACGAGCGCCCTGACTATCATCATGAAGAGCGTGGCCGGCACGCCGATTGCGGATACGTCCGAAATAACGACGGCAATCTTCCCGCCGCCGGCGTAAAAATAATCGAAGAAGTCCCCGCCCTGCGCTTTCGACGGAACCTTTGAGGCGCAGACGGAAAAGCCGTCATGCCGCGACTCCGGAGGGAATATCGAAAAGAGCATGGAAGCCTGCATCTCCTTTGCCAGGTCCAGCTCGCCCACTATGCTCTGCTTCTCGGCGGTTATGCTTTCAAGGTTGTGGATGTGAGCGT
>JAVBSZ010000035.1:0-7833 GCA_031556415.1 Opitutales bacterium
AGACCTTTACAGGCGGATTGAAATGGCCGCCTCATTGGACGAGCTTGCGCGCATAAAGACGGAAACCGCAGACAGGTTCGGCCCGCTTCCGGAAGATTTGGAGAACCTTTTCAGGGTCTCTGAAATACGCATACTGGCGCAGCAGAACGGGTTCTGCGACGTTGATACGGAGGGGGACGCGCTCAAACTGCGCATTCCCTCGCAAAAGGGCGTGGAATATTTTAGGGTGCTTGGGCGTTTTCCCCGCTTGACGAAGACGGACGCCGGCGCCAAACTTCTCGAGATTAAAAATTTTTTGGCGAATACCGTCAAAAGTTTGAGACGAAGATAAAGAAATGACAAAATACGCAAAATTTGCAGTTTTAGCCCTAGTGCTGTGCTCGCAGTCGGCATTCGCGCAGGACTGGTCGCGCTCGGTGCCCACAAAGCGCCAGCTTGGCACCAACTCCGTCATAGCGGTGGTGGAAGACAAAATCATAACGAGGGACGAAATTGTGAAGGACGTAGAGCCCTTCATTCCGCGCGCAAGGGCCGAGTCTCGCTCCGAGGCGGAGTTTCAGCGCAAGGTGCAGGCCCAAATGGCGGAAATCGTCAACGACAAGATAGACAGGGTTCTCATCATAAAGGAATTCAAGTCCAAAGGCTACGCCATCCCGCAGGGAACGTACGACAGCAAGTTTGAAGACTACCTGCAGGGAGAATTCAACAACGACAGGGCGGAGTTCCTCAAGCACGTGCAGAGCATGGGCAAGACAGTCAAGCAGTTCAGGGAGGAGATGAACGAGGACATCATAGTCGGCGCCATGCTCCAGCAGCAGCGTCTGACCGTCACGGCCGTCAGCCCCGAAAAAATCATGGAGTATTACGAGCAGCACAAAGACTCGTGGTTCCTTCCCGCCTCCGCAAAGATGCGCCAGATAAGTTTGAAGGTCGGCAAAAAACCGGAGGCGGAGCAGATGAAGCTCGCAAAGGAAATCGTCGAAAAGGCGCGCGCGGGCGAAAGCTTTGAGGAGCTCGCAAAAAAGCACAGCGAGGACATGTACGGGCCCAAGGGCGGTGAGTACGGGCTTATAAAAAAAGGGGACTACACCCCGCTTCTTGACGAGGCCATATTCAAGCTCAAAAGCGGCGAGGTTTCAGACCCCGTCCTCACGGGCAACATGATATTCATATTCAAGGCCGACGAGGCCATAGCCGAGGGCATACAGCCCGTTGACGACGTCAGAAACGAAATCGAATACAGGCTGGTTGACCAGTACAGAAAGGCGGCCCACCAGAAATGGATAGAGTCCCTCCGCAAAAAGGCGTACATAAAATACTACCAGTAGCATGATATATCTTGCGGCAACATTGGCCATAACGATTCTGGTCTCGGCGTTCTGCTCGATGCTTGAGGCTATGGTCCTGAGCACAACGCCGCTCGAGATTGAATCCCTGAAAAAGCGCTCAAAAAAGCGCGGGGAAATCCTTGAAAAATCCGTCCTGCACATAGAGAAGACGACGAGCGCCATACTCACCCTCAACACCGTGGCCAACACCTTCGGCGCGACGCTCTCCGGCGTGCTCTATGCCGACATTTACGGCACCACGGTGGGCTCAAAGTACGTGTTTCCCGCGCTCCTGACCGTCGGCATACTCGTCTTTGCGGAGATACTCCCAAAGAACATAGGCGTGCTCTACAGGCCGTCGCTGCAGCCGCACCTTGTGTATCCGCTGCATTGGGTGAGGACGCTGATGAGCCCCGTTTCCGCCTTCTTCGGTGCGCTCATATCCATGCTCACCTCGCGCAAAAACGTGCGCAATTCCAGCGACGACGAAATCATAATGCTGGCCGAAAAGGGCGCCAAGGACGGCCTGCTCACGCTTGAGGAGAAGACTCTCATCCTCAACGCCCTCACGCTTGACGACCTTGAAATATCGTCGATTATGACGCCGCGCACGGTGCTCAAGGCGCTCGACGAGGACATGACCGTGGCGCAGGCCTTCGCGGAAAATTCGGCGTTTTCCTTTGGCAGGATGCCCGCTTACAAGGGCACAATAGACAACATCACGGGCATCATAAGGCGCAGGGACCTTCTTCTTGCGAAGGCCAACGACAAGGACTCCATGAAGATAGGCGAGCTTCTGCAGCCCGCCGTCTTTGTGCCGGAAAACGGCAGCGCGCTGAGTATACTGCGGCAGCTCATCAAGGCGCACCAGCACATAGGGATAGTGGTTGACGAGTTCGGCTCGCTTACCGGCGTCATCACGCTGGAGGACATTTTTGAAAACCTGCTCGGCTCCGAAATTTTCGAGACGGACGACGTCGCCGTGGACATGCGCGAGCTAGCCCGTCGCAAGAAATTTATTGAGACCAAGAAATTCATAGAATCCAAAAAGAGGGAGAACAAAAAATGACGGGCATATTCACGCCTTGCGAATGGGCCGGGCAGGACGCCGTCTGGCTTACCTGGCCTTCAATGCCCCAGTGGTGGAAGGGCCGCAGCGCGGAGGAAATAGCCTCCGCATTCGCGTCTCTCGCCGCGGCTGTTTCAAAGTTTGAAACCGTGCGCATAAACTGCGCGCCTTCGATGAAGGAAAACGCCGAGCGCGCCCTCAAAGCGGCGGGGGCGGATTTGAATAACGTCGAGTTTTTCCCGAACCTTTCGGACGACGTCTGGTGCCGCGACAGCGGCGCGGTTTTCCGCCTCAACAACGGAGAGCTCGAGGCGGTGGATTTTAAATACAACGCCTGGGGCGGCAAGTTCCCCCCGTGGGACAGGGACGACAAACTCGCCTCCGAGATGGCGCGCTCAATCAATGTCAAAAGCGTGCGCTTTGAGGAGATGGTGTGCGAGGGAGGAGCGTTGGAATTCGGCCCCAAGGGGGAGCTGATGACTACGGACTGCGTGGTGCTCAACCCTGCCCGCAACCAGGAAATGTCGCGCGAAACGGCCGATGAAATTTTCAAAAAGGCGCTCGGCGTAAAAGAAGTCGTCTGGCTTCCTGACGGCCTTTTTAACGACGACACCGACGGGCATATTGACAACATAGCGCGCTTCACGCCCTGCGGAAAAATCCTCGCGGCAAGCTGCACTACGGACAACCCGTCTTACGAAAGCCTCAAAACCAACAGGGATATCCTCACGGAAGGCGCGCGCTTTGACGTTGTTGATTTGCCCGTGCCGGACGCTTTTGTAAGGCACTCGCAGAGCGGCAAAATCCTCCCCGCAAGCTACGCCAACTATCTTGTGATAAACGGCGCGGTGATAGTTCCTTCATACGCGCAGAAATATTCCGACGACAGGTCCAAGGCGCTGATTGCCGATTTCTTCCCGGGAAGGGAAATAGTGGGTCTTGACTGCAGGCTCTTCCTCGAAGAGGGCGGCGCCGTGCACTGCCTCACGCAGCAGCAGCCCGCCATTCCAGAAAAGGCTTGAACAGCCTTTGTTAATCTCCTTTAACTAAAGTATATGTCAGAAAAAATTTCAAACGCCGTATCAACTTCTCCAAAGTTCGTCCCAACGATGATGAATATTTCGGACTGCGCAAAAAAGCTTCCGAACGCGGCTACGACCAGGGATATGGTGCTTGAAGTCGAAGTTGGCGGCAAGCCCGGCGTCAAGGTGGCTTTTGAGAGGATAAAATATTTGGGGAAGTCCGGCGTTTCGGAGGCGCGGTGGTCCTACAAGGGGCGCGTGCTCGTTTAGATTTTTCACAAACACAAACTACAGACATGAAACTTACAAACATCTTCGTGATGGCGGCCGCCGCGGCGTGCGTCTCCATCCTGTGCGCCTGCCAGAGCGTGGGCGAAGACGCCGAACAGACCCCAATAGGCTCCGTGATATCGGGCGAAACCCGCTCCACCCAATCCTACTTTGACAAGGTCAAAGAGGGGAACAAGGCCCAGCGAACAAATTCCTGGCAGCCCGAAACGCAGGAAAGGCTCTAGGCTTTTCAGCATGTGATGTCCGCACAAGGCAGAGTTGCCTTTTTCAACTTGGAGCTTCCGGAACTGGAAGCTCTAATTCTTGGCGCGGGCTTTCAAAAATACAGGGCGAAGCAGGTTTGGCAGAGCGTCTACGAACGCAAAATTTTCGACCCCGCGCTGATGACGAGCCTTCCCGCGGAGCTCAGAAATTTCCTCGCCGAGAAGCTCGTGTTCGCGTCCGGCAGGCTCGTCGGGGAGAGGCTTTCGAACGACGAGACGGGGAAATACCTTTTCGAATTCGAGGACGGAAAGTTCGTCGAGAGCGTCCTTTTGGAGGCGCCTGCGGAGGACGAAAAGGTCAGAAAGACGCTCTGCGTGAGCACGCAGGTTGGCTGCGCGCAGGGCTGCAGATTCTGCGCCTCCGGCCTGCGCGGCTTCAAGCGCGACCTGAGCGCGCCGGAGATAATCTCGCAGCTTCTGCCTTTTGCGGATTCAAAGACGGGAAGCTTCGCCTTTGAAAACATCGTCGTCATGGGCATGGGCGAGCCGCTGGCCAATCTTGAAAACCTGCTTAAGGCGCTCGAAACAGTCAACGCTGCGGACAAATTCAACTTCGGAGCGCGGCGCATAACCGTTTCCACCTGCGGGCTTGCCGACAAAATCCTGGAGCTTGCCGAGAGGAAATTTCCATACCGCCTGGCGATCAGCCTGCACGGCGCTTCGGACGAGGTGCGCGAAAAAATCATGCCCGTCAACAGGCGTTTCCCGCTCGAAAAGCTCGTGCCCGCGGCGAAGAAATTTTCCGAGAACTGCGGGCGCATGCTCACGCTCGAATACATTTTGATTAAGGGTGTGAACGATTCCTCCGAACAGGCGCGCAGGCTTGTGAAAATCGCCAAAACGCTGCACGCGCACGTCAATCTGATTCCGTACAACAGGGTTGAAACGCTGCCCTGGGAGCGCAGCGAGCTCAAGGCGCGTCTCGCATTTCTAAAGACGCTCAAAGACGGCGGAGTGTCGTGCACTTTGCGGCGCGAGAAGGGCGCGGATATCGACGCGGCCTGCGGGCAGCTGGCATTAAAGACCGCTGATAACGGCGCGCAATAGCTATTTCCACTCTATGTCGCAGAAGGCCTTGGGTTTCTGGCGGGTTCTGATTTGAGACAATCTAAACTGAACATGCTCCAACATGAAAACGTTCTGCAGATATCTCAATGAAACGGCGCAAAAAAAGACGCCTCCGAATGGAGACGCCCAAAGTTAGAGCCGTTGGCTTACTCAATAGAGTGGGATGGGGCTTGCGCCGCCCCGCGCAAAAGCGCTAGCACGCCCACGTGCGCTTCTTATGACGATTGGCTTTTGAACGCTTGCTGCGTTTGTGCTTGTTCATCTTCAGCCTGCGCTTTTTCTTGAGATTTGCCATAGTTATTCTGGTTTTATAGATTCGAAATTGTTATAAAAGCCGTTTAGATTCTCCCTTTTTGAAAATTTGTAAAGCATTTTTTTCAAAAAAGCTCCGCTTGCGCCTTGTGGTGGACATCTGCGGGTATTTGAACGGCGGGCAAAAGCGTCCGTTTAAAGCGTATTTATGCCGTCGCGGAAGGTCTTGTATTTGAGTTCGGGCAGGAGTTCGCGTCGCATGCGCGAGGTGTCGCCGTAATACGGGCAGCGGCCTATCGTGACAAAGTCCCGCGTCAGATAGGCTTTGCCTCCCGTCATATGAGACCAGAACTCGAAGAATGCGGCGGCGGAATAAATCATCCAAAGCGGCATTGCGATGGGCTTTGGAAGCTTCCATTGCCCGCAGGCCGCGTCTAGAAATTCGCGCAGGGTCTGCACGCCTTCGTCCCCAAGATGGTAGACGCCGCTGATGCTTTCGTTGACGCAGGCGGCGGCCGCCGCAGCGAGGAAGTCCTCCGTGGAAATGAGGTGGATGAAATTCGGCTCTTTCCAAATGCCCAGAATGCGGCGCCTGGCGAATTCGCGCGCGGCGTCTATCATGAGTATGCCGCGCCCGTAGACCATGCCGACGCGCAGGCTCACCGCCTCAACCCCGAATTTCTTCGCGTATTCAAAAAGCAGTTTTTCCTCCTCAAGGCGCGTCTTTGCGTGCATGGATTTTGGGCTGCCCTTGAGGGAGCCCCGTGCGGGGTTCTCCGGCGTCGTCTCTCCCTCCACGTGCGGAAAGCTTATGAGAATCACCCGCTTGACCTTTGCCGCCGCCGCGGCGTCGAGGAGGTTTCTGAAATATTCCGTGTTAGTCTTTGGAAGAAACTTTTCGGGCCTGGCTTTGAAGAGTATCCCCGCGAAGTGCACAACGCAGTCGGCGCCTTCAAGGGCGGGGGGCAGGGTATTTGGTTTCTCCAAGTCGCAGCGGAATGTTTTTGCGTTCGGCAAATTGCGCAGTTTTTCCGCCACATTCATGCGGTGCGTCATCAGGTTCAGGTTCAAACCCTTTCCCGCGAGGTATTCGGCCAGCAGCCCTCCGAGGTTCCCCGCAGCGCCGGTGATTAAAATTCTTCCGCTCATATCATTCCCTTTTTTTTTAATTCCCAGAATAGAAATATAAGTCAGAATGACAGATATTTAAGCGCAATGCAAGCCGCCTTAATAAGAGCCTGCTAATTTCCGATGTGCGGCGCGGAAAAGTTTTTTATTGAGAGCCGGCGCTTTTTCGCTAAACTTACTGCGTTATGAAAATAGTTTGTTTAAAGAAGTTTTCAGCCGCCGCCCTTTCCGTGTTTTGCGCCGCGTATCTTGCGTCATGCGCCGCCCTTTCCGGAAATGCGGAGGTGTCTTTGTTTGAATCCGGCAAGGAGGGCTATGACACGTTCAGAATACCCGCGATATGCGCGGCGCGCGACGGCACTCTGCTCGCCTTCGCCGAGGCCCGCAAAGACACCGCCAAGGACTGGGGCGCCATAGACATAGTCCTCAAGCGTTCATCCGACGGCGGCAAAACGTGGACTCCCCTTCAGGTCGTGGTTTCCGACGGCAACACCTGCGGGAACCCGCAGCCCGTGCTGAACCGGAAAAACGGAGACATCATCCTGGTCTATTCCTGGAACTTTGAGACCGATAATGAGCGCGCAATAATACTCAAGCGCAGCAAGCTTTCCCGGAGGGTCTTCACAGTGAAGTCTACCGACTCCGGAAAGACATGGTCCGAACCTGCAGAGATCACCTCCTCCGTGAAGCCCGAAAACGCGACGTGGTTCGCCAGCGGCCCGGGCGGCGCAATACAGATAAAGGGAGGCAAGTATGACGGGCGCATAATAGCGCCGTTCAACGTCGTGCTTTATCCGGATTTCGAATACAGGGCGGGGGCGCTCATAAGCGACGACGGCGGCGACACCTGGCGGCGCGGAACCTTCGTGGACGCCTACGACGTCAACGAATCGCAAATAGCGCAGGCCGATGGCGACACCCTTGTCATCAACATGCGCGTGAAAAGATACCCATCAAAGCTGTCGCAAAAGGAGAAGGAACTCAAAGATTCGAGCGAAACCCCTTTCCGCAAAATCGCAATCAGCAAGGACGGCGGTGAAACATGGGGCAATTCAGCATTTGACGACGAGCTTCCAGACCCCATCTGTGAAGGCGCCATAGAAGCCATGGACACGCCGAAAGGGCGCATCCTCTGCTTCTCAAACGCCGCCGACACGAAAGAGCGCAAGAATATGACCCTCAAAATCGCGGACGCCAAAAAGTATGTATCATGGTGCGAGCGCGGCACTCCGCAGAACGATTCCTCCAAACGCTGGCCCCGCCAGATTTCCATAAACAAAGAACGCTCCGCCTATTCAGACCTCGCCGCCCTGCCGAGCGGAAAAATCGCCATGCTATACGAGTACGGGAGTCCGACGCACAAATACGCGGGCATCCGCTTTGTTTTGGCGGGTGATTTTGGCGAATAGCTG
>JAVBSZ010000232.1:0-5264 GCA_031556415.1 Opitutales bacterium
CTGGTCCCGGGGCGGCTGGTTGCGGGCGGCCTCGTGGTCTTATATGGAACTGCTTGGCCTGTTCTTTATGTTCCTTGTTTTTTTTGACTGGGGGGGGCGCGCCGCTTTCGGGGGCGCGCGCCTGTCGGATGTTTTTAGATATACAGCCTGGAGATGCTCGAGCCCGTGTTTATGATGCTCGAATAGTGCTCCACGGATATGTCTGTGTACTTGGCGTGCTCCTCACAATAGACCCTGTACATGTTGCCGTCGTCCATCGGTGTGTAGAAGCGCTTGAAGTTCGACGGTTCGTCCTTCGTCACCGCGTCTGACGCGTAGAAGGCGTACGCAACGCTGCTCATGGCGCCGGCCTTGTTCGCGACGTCGGTCTGGTAGCGCGCGGATACGACCTTGCAGCCCTCGAGCATGAGCTTTGCGGAAAGCTCCTCCGGAGTCATCGCGCCCGCCCTGAAGGCCACGGCGTTGCTCTGGGACTCAAGGCACGTCATGCGCTCGTTCCAGATGCCTTCGCCGAAGAGCACCCTGTTGGGGCGTATGCCGGTTTTGTCGGCCGCGTTTTTGATGAGCTTGCGCAGGTCCGCGTCGGGGTTCGCGCCGTCGCCCCAGGTGACCTTGGTGTTCACCGATGTCGAGGTTCCCATCAGGGCCTGCAGGCGCACAAGCTCGCTGCGCAAAAGCCTCTGAAGGAGTATCTGCGTGTAGCGTTCCTGCCAGTCGTCTCCGGAGATTTCGTCATGGTCCACGCGTATGGTGAGGCCCTTGTTGAGGGTTTTCTCGTTGACGCTTGAACCCTTATACTCAACGCGCTTGAATTCCGAGCCTATGGCGCGCACGTCGTCCACGTCGTAGAAGAAGGCCTCGGCGTTGTCGCCGCGCTTGAATTCAAACCTCCTGCCCACCGGGATTGGGGGTGCGACGAAATCGAGTATGCCCTCGATGTCGGTCTGGTCTTTCCAGCCCGCCGAAAATTCGGTGAGCGCCTCTGAATAGTGTGCGGCTGTAAATCTGCTCTCGTTGGCCGCGTTTATGATGTTGTTATGGTTCATTTTTTTTTTGATGTCCTTGATTACATGTTTCTGATGAGCATCCAGCGTATCGTAGTGCCGGATTTCACCCCGTTGGCGTCGAGCGTGAACGTTATGTTCCCGCTGCCGGCGGTTCCCGAAACGCATTTGGCCGCTCCGCCCGGGGTGGAGAGAGAGGCGTATACGACGTCGTAGCCGTTGGCGCCGGTGACGGTCAGCGTGTCCGTCGTCGAGGCGTCCTTGGTCCAGGTGAAAGTGCCGTGCGCGTAAATGCCGTAGGGGCTCGATCCGAAGCCCACGGGGTCCACCTCAACGTTCATGCCCACGTTGGAGTTTCCCATCGCAATGCCGATTTTTCGCGACCCTATCGCGCGCGCCATGCTGACCTTGCCGTCGGCGACGCTGTAAAGGGTTGCCCCCTTGATAGCACCGCCCGAGCCCATCGCGCACAGGATGGTGCCGGAGGCCGAACCGGGGAGCATCACCGTGCAGTATTCCCCCGCCTTGGCTTCGTCAACGCAGACGCCGAAAGGGGCGTCTCCAAGGCCGGCAGGCTCTATGCGCATGTCGTCCGCGACTTTTACAACCAGGTTCTTCTGTGTGATGTCCACGTTGGCAACCATCGTGCAGCTTCCCGCGTGCGTGCCTTCCGAGATGTTGCAGAAGGCCTCGCGCTTTGCGCCGCGCGCAATTCCCAAAAGAGCGGGAATAATTCTCATATATTTTTTCATTATTTTGTCCTTTTTATTGATGTTGTTTTGGGGCGCGTGAGCGCGCCCGCATAAATTCACTGCAGGGATTCCCTGCGCGCCATGGCGAAGCACTTCGTGTAGGGCAGTCCCGTCCGCCTCATCTTCTCCTTGGCGATTTCCGCGAGCTTTGCGCTTCCGCGCGGAATCGGGCTTAACTCGGGCTTTTCGCGCGGGCTTTTTGCGAGGGCGCGGCGCTCTATGGCGCAGCCCAGGCGAGCCTTTTCGATGAGCGTTTCCGAAGACGCCTTCAGCCTCTCCACTTTTTCGCGGCAGCCGTTGATGCTGTTTGCGCATTCAAGAAGCGCCTTCTCGTTGAGCTCCCCATTTTCGCCTCCGCATTCGGAATCGGGCGCGAGGCTTATGGAAAGCAGCCTTCCGCTTCCCGTTATGTTGGGGTTGTTTGTGAGACCTATTGAAATAAGCTTCACGGGCCTGAACATGCCGTTTTCGAGGCGCTTCATCTGCCAGCGCGGCGACATGCTTTTGATTTTGCCCGTCGTGATTTTTTCAAAAGCGCCCTCCTCGTAGGAGCAGAGCGCGGCTATGCCGTCCTCCAAAACCTGCAGACCCTCCACGCGGCCGACGGGCTTTCCGACTCCGCCCGGGGCGTTGTCGGGATGTCCGAAAAATATCGGGCATTTTCTTCCTAGCAGCCTGCCGGAAAGGCTTGAGAAATTTTTGCTCATGCTTTGGGCGGCGGCCTTGTCCACAATCTGCATTCCCTTATGGTGCGGCCATTCCCCGTAGGGGCTCAAAACGTGCAGGGCGAATTTGCGCTTAGACTTCATCTGAGAAATCCTTGTTTTCGAGGGGGAAGGCGAATCGCTTGGCAAGCTCCGTGAAGTCGGGCCTGAGGCCGAGCGCGCAGAGCTTTTCGATGATTTCTATTTCGCACTTGTGCAGCTCGTAGTCGGGCAGGCGCAGCTTGAATTTTGCCATCGGCGTCTCGTCCTCTCCGAAGAGGATTTTTATGACCTGGCCGTCCACGTTCCTGTTGAGCGTCTCGCTGATGTTGGCGGCGTCCTGCTCCTCGATGATGGAACTTTCAAAGGCCTGCACGCTCGCGCCGTAATTTCCCGCGCCGCTCATCGTGCTTAAATCGCTCCCGCGCCAGAGGGCGCAGAGCATCCTGTCAACCCTTTCAATCAGGGCGGGGTAGGGCAGCTGGCCCCTTGTGGAAACGTCTATTGCTTCCAGGCTCGTGCCCTGCGAGAGCACCGCGTGGAATTCCGCGCCGAAGTCCGCAACGGCCTGGCAGGCGGCGTCCCACTGCTGGGTTCCCGGGAAGGCGTCGGTGGTGGCCTTGATGCCGGGCATGCCGTTGCGCTCGCAGTATATCAGCCAGTCGCGCAGCGGAAGCTGCTTGAAAAGGTAGGCTATGGACGAGGCGAACATCAGGCCGTCGGAGCAGGTGAGCATCCATTCCGATTCCTTGAGGTCCTTGCCGCCTTCAAGCTGCCCCTCACGTTCGAGGAGGCGCAGGCGGCCCGACGTGTTTTCAAAAAGCCAGAGCGGATATTTTGTGAAGCGCGCGGAAAGTTTCCCGTCCCTTTCAAAAAACTCCGTCTTGTGCGCGGCGTACCTGAAGCCCACGGAATCCATCATCTGGGAGAGGAGCAGGCGCAGGCCGCCGCGCTCGTTGCCGTCGGTGATGTCCGCGGCCTCTATGTTGTCGTAAAATTTTTTGAGGGCGTCCTTGTGGGCGCGCGCCTTCGGGGAGTCTTCCAGCATCACTATCTGGCCCTCCAGCCTCGCCACGGATTTTTTCCTCTTGAGGCAGAGTCCGGAGATGAGGTCGTCGCGCATTATTATCGCCTCGAAAATTCTGGCGGCGGCGCCCAGCCGGCCGGAGTCGAAGGCGTCGAGCGCGTTTGAAAGCGTGTCGGGACGCAGGTTTCTTATCGGGTTGAAGCGCGCCCTCGAGATGCGCGCGCTTATGTTTTGTGTGACAGGTTTTGCGTTCATGACGCACAACATATCACAAAAAAACATCCGTGGGAAATTTACTTTGGGAACTTTTGATTGTTCGAAAATTTTTGAACTTTTTGATTCCGCGCCGCTGCGGCCTTCTCGGGAAATGTCCGGCCCGCTTTCGCCCGTCTTTAAATGGACGGTCGTAATATATTTGGGAGGCGCCCCTCTTCATTCCGGAATTATGCGCGTTTGAACTTTTTGAAGTTCTTTTTTATGTGCGCTTTTTTGCGCGGTGCGCATGCGTGCCGACCCAATCCCTTACGGAAAGGGGAGTTTGGAGTCAAAGTCGGCCTCTCAAAATTGCTCGAGCCAAAAAGTAGCGGCGCTAAAAAAATCAAAACTTTTTACGGCCCTTAAAAGCCGACATTTTCAAAGTGCGAAATTTCCAGAGGCTTTCCGCTCTCGTCGTGGATTACGCTGACGACGTCGTATCTGAAATTCGAGAGGTCGGCATTTTTCAAAGAGGCCATGTAGCGCTTCGCCGCGGCGCGTATGTTTTTCTTTTTCTTTGCGGAGGCGGCCGCGTAGTAGCCTGGCGTCACCGCCGCCGCCGCCCTGGACTTCACCTCGACGAACACAATGGTGTCGTTCTTTTTGTCGAAGGCCACAATGTCTATTTCCAAGTTCTTATATTTGTAATTTCTAAGCAGGATTTTTAATCCGCACTTTTGCCTTAAGTATTTTGCGGCGGCACGTTCCGAAGAAAAACCCACGTTTTTCTTGCTTCTTTGCTTGCAAAAAGCGGCAAGCCTAGCAAAGTATCTCGTTGCATACGCAAAAAACATGGCTTTTTAGATAAAAAAATTGATTTTGTTGGGAAGTTGGTTGGCGAAGGGGAATGAAATTCTTTAGGCGCATTTTTGTGTAAAATCTGAAATTTAACAACACATTTAAGATGGAAAATTTTGTAAGGGAGTTTGGGGAAAACATGCAGGTTTCCCAATTTATGGAGGCGCTTTTCAACGTCTCGCCTAATCTGCATTATTTTGTGAAAAACACGGAGGGCCAGTTTGTTGCCTTCAACCAGAACCTGATGAAGTCTTTGGACTGCACCGACGCGCGCGAGCTCGTGGGCAAGACTGACTACGACTTCACCCCGAGCTTTCTTGCAGACATGTTCGTGCGCGACGACAAACGCGTGATGGCTACCGGCAAGCCGATTATCGACAAGCTAGAGCTCGCCCCCAGCGACGAACTCATACCAGACTGGCGCCTAAGCTCCAAAATTCCGCTTTACGGAAAAGACGGCAAGATAGTCGGCCTCGCCGGAGTCACCCGCATGCTCAAGGCGAACGACCCTATCTACCTGGGCCACCCCGAAATCAGCGTGGCGATTGAATACATAAAGCGCAACTACATGAAGAAAATCAGCATACAGGAGGTGTCGGCGCAGGTCGGCATTTCTGTGAGTTCCATAGAGCGCCTCTTCAAGCGCATTTTCAAGACCACGCCCATAAAATACATCAAGAAAATCCGCCTCAACGCAGCCTGCAGGGACCTTCGCTTTTCAGAC
>JAVBSZ010000235.1:0-9066 GCA_031556415.1 Opitutales bacterium
GCACCCACCGTCAGGTTCAGCTACCTCGACACCGACGGCAGGGGTGTCAGAATCAGCGACGGCATGAGCGGCATGCCCAACACCGGCGCAGGAGACTACTACAACAGGGGCTACAGCGTCTACGGCGGCGTCAACTGGTACATAATGGGAGACAACGTCAAGCTGCAGGCGGGCTACGAATGGGCGCGCTTTGACGGCAGGGCGCAGGCGGCAAGCACATCCGACACCAGCGCAAACGCGAACGCCTTCAGGATGCAGATGCAAATCCTCTTCTAATTCGCGTTAAAAAATTTGAGCAAAAATAAACAATATGAAAACGATATCAAAAATAGTTTCATCGCTTCTAATCGCGGTTGCGCCCCTCGGCGCGGCCGCCCAAAACGCGGAGAACATCATAATAGACGGCTCCACCACCGTGGGCCCGATTTCCAAGGCCTTCGCCGAATACTACAAGGAGGCGCACCCCAAGGTGAACATCACCATCAGCGAATCGGGCAGCGGCAACGGAGTGAAAAGCCTGATGAACAACGCCTGCCAGATAGCCAACCTCTCAAGGTTCATGAAGGAGGCGGAGTTCAAAAGCTGCGTAGACAGGGGCATACTGCCCGTGGCGCACGCGGTGGCTTACGACGGCCTCGCCGTCATAGTCAACACGAAGAACCCCGTAAGCGCGCTCACACTCGCGCAGATTAAGGACATCTACACGGGAAAAATCACCAACTGGAAGGAGCTAGGCGGCGAAGATTCGGCAATAGTCATCATCTCGAGAGACACCAACAGCGGAACCTACGAAAGCTTCAACGAGCTCGTCCTTAAAAAGGAGGCGGTAGTGAAGAGCGCGGAATACGTCGGTTCAAACGGCCAGGCGAGGACGCGCGTGAACACCACCAAAAACGCAATCGCCTACGTGGGCCTCGGCTTTGCCGACAGCTCCGTAAGGACCGTTAGCGTGGAAGGCGTGCTACCCACGCAGAAGACGGTGTCAAAGGGCGAATACGCGGTTGCGCGTCCGCTGTTCATGTTCACCAACGGCTACCCCAAGATGGGCTCCGCGGTGTTCGACTTCGTCACCCTGCACCTCACGCGCGAAGGCCGCGAGATAATCAAAGACCTCGGCTACGTGCCGGTGTGCGAATAGACAATCCATATCAGTAACGTAATAAAAACGGGGCGGAGCCCCTTTGTGATAGGAAAACAGATGCGGACGGACGACAAACGAAAGCGGCTTATTATGGACAGGTCGCACAGCTTCAAAAAGGCCGTGCTTTCAAAAATCGGCAGATGCCTGCTTTTGTGTGTTACGGCGCTACCCACTTGCGCGGTGGTCTTCATACTGTTCTTCATCACAAAGGAGGCCCTGCCCTTTTTTGAAAACCTCAAATACACCCTGGAATTTTTCACAAGCACCGAATGGGCGCCCTCAAGGGCCGAGAGCCCGCATTTCGGCGCCCTCTCAATTTTCTACGGCACGGCGATGGTCACCGTGCTCTCGTGCGCGATAGCCGTTCCGCTCGGCGTCATAGCGTCGGTCGCGCTGGCGGAAATACTCCCGCCCAACATCTCGCAGGCCTGCAAGCCCGTCATAGAGCTGCTTGCGGCCATACCCTCCGTCGCCTACGGCTTCTTCGCGCTGATAGTTTTGGCGCCCCTCATGCAGAACCACGGCGGTGCGATACTTTCAATATGCCTGCTTTCCGCCACGCTGCCAATCGCCGCAATAGCGTCCATACCGCTTTCGGGGATGCTCTCCGAAAAGCTCAAATTTAACAAGAGGGCGCTTTACGCCATCTGCCTTGGCATCCTCTCCGCGCCGCTTCTGTTTGCGGCATTCAAGGTTTCCGGCGTGGAAATTTCAAGCGGGACGAACGCGCTCAACGCCTCTCTCATACTCGCAATCATGGCGCTACCGACAATCGTTAGCATATCGCAGGACGCCATAACGAGCGTCGGTAAAGACATGCGCGAAGGCTCGCTCGCGCTCGGCGCAACGCGCTTTGAGGCGATATTCAAGGTCGTCATCCCCTGCGCGAAAAGCGGCATCGCCGTCGCGGTAATACTAGGCTTCATGCGCGTGATGGGGGAAACGATGGTAGTCTGGATGGCCAGCGGCAACTCGCTTAAAATCCCCGAACCCTTTTACAATTTCCTCGAACCCGTCAGGACGCTCACGGCGACTATCGCCGGCGAAATGGGAGAGGCCGACCAGAGCACGGGCTCCGCGCGCTACCACGTGCTCTTCGCAATGAGCTTCTGCCTGCTTGTTTCGGGCCTCGTACTCAACGGCGCAAGCCAGTTCTTCGGCGCGCGCAAAGGGGCAAAACAATGAAAGTCTCCACAAGAAAACTTCTGGACAAATCCTTCACGTCAAGCGCCTACTGCGTGCTGGGCCTGGTGTGCCTTACCATACTGCTCTTCCTTGCACCGATAGTCTACAACGGGCTTCAGGCCGTGCTGTTCTCTGCAACCGTGGAGCACGACAAATTCCTCCACGAGGTTTTAAATAAGGAAACCAGCGCCTCCTTCACGGCCGAACTCAAGAAATGCGCGGATGCGCGAAAGCCCCTTTACGCGATGATGAGGGAGTTTGAAAACCCGTCTGCGGGCGCCTTTTCTGAAGCCGAAAAATCATTGGAAGCCCTGCGCATGCAATGGAAGGACGGAGTGAAAAATTCCGCCGCGCGCATTGAAGACATATTGAAAAATGAAGACGCGCAGGCGAGAGAAATCGGAATCAAAAAGTTCGCGGACGAAATCCAAGGCGCATACCTCGCAAAAATAAAATCAATCGAAGGCGATGAGAAGCTTGGAGACTACAACGCCCTGCGCCTCATGGCTGCGGAGGCGGAGAAAGTCTCCGAAGCGGCGAGGGAAGCCGTCAATTTGCTCGCAAAAGAATCGCACCTCGGATTTTCGCAGAAAAACGCCCTGCGCCGCGCGCTATGCGCGGACACCCTCGCCATAACGGAGAAGGCGCTCGAAGAGATAGGCGCAAGAACAAGGAACTATGAAATTTTGAAGGAGGGAGTGCGCGAGCTGCTAGGCCCCGAAAACGCGAAGGAGCGCCAGAAGGAAAGCCTAATGCGCAACAAATACGGCCAGACGCGCACGCAGCTTGCGCGCGACGTGCTGAAGGAGAAAATAGAAACAATTTCCATACACGTGAAAAACAAGGACGGCTCGCTTGTGCAGAAGTCGGTTTCAAGCGCGGAATATTTTAAGGGCAAAAAGCCCGCGGAGATGGTCTCTTACATCCGGAATAATTTTGACGCCATGCTCAACCCGCATACGACGGTCTACCTCGGCTTCTTTTTTGACGACCCTATAGACGCCAACATCTTCGGCGGAATGTGGCCCACGATACTCGGCACCATATACCTCACGCTGGGCTCCATGCTGATAGCCACTCCGCTGGGAGTCATCGCCGCAATATACTTCACCGAGTACGCGAAGGAAGGCGCGGTCGTGTCGGTGCTGAGGATGTGCGTTGGGACGCTCGCGGGCGTGCCGTCCATAGTCTTCGGCCTCTTCGGCCTCACCTTCATCATCAACACGCTTAAAGTTTCGGAGGGCAAGAGCGTGCTGGCGGGCTCCATAACGCTCGCGCTTCTCGTGCTGCCAACCATCATACGCGCCTGCGAGGAGGCGCTCAAAAGCGTCCCGTATTCCTACAAGGAGGCGGCGCTCGGCCTCGGCGCAGGGAAGTGGAAGAGCATAACTTCAGTCATACTTCCCGCGGCAACCCCGGGCATGCTCACGGGCGTCATAATTTCCATGGGGCGCGCGGCTGGCGAGACCGCGCCCATAATTTTCACCGCGGCCACGAGCACGGGCGCGGCCCTTGCAATCTGGGAAATCTTCACGCAGCCCACGCCCGCCCTGCCCTGGAACATATACAACATGGCCAGCGAGCACGAGATGGCGGAGCGCGTACTGCACGTGCAGTACGGCATGGTGCTAACGCTTTTGGCGATAGTCTTCACGCTCAACTTCGCGGCCATAATGCTGCGCGCAAGGCTCCAGAAAAAACTTAAGGCATAATGAATACCACGATGGATGAACAAAAAAACAGCGCAAAGGAGGGCGCGGAATGCTTCTGCGCAACCTCCGCGCACACGCTATCAAACGCGATAATCAGCGCGCGCAACTTCTGCGTGTACTACGGAAAATTCAAGGCGGTCAAGAATGTCGACATGGACATCCCGCGCGGAAAAGTGACTGCGGTCATAGGCCCCAGCGGTTGCGGCAAGAGCACCTTTTTAAGGTGCATAAACAGGATGAACGACCTCGTTGCCGGATGCAAAACCGACGGCCTTCTCACACTCGACGGCATAGACATCTACCACCCGCGCATGGACGTTGTGGAGCTGCGCAAGAGCATAGGCATGGTCTTCCAGCGCCCCAACCCCTTCCCGAAATCGATATTCGACAACGTCGCCTTCGGGCCGCGCATAAACGGAAATTCCAACACGGCGTCGCTAGCGGAAATCGTTGAGACGTCCCTGAGGCGCGCCGCGCTTTGGGACGAGGTGAAGGACAGGCTAAAGGGGTCCGCGCTCGGCCTCTCCGGCGGGCAGCAGCAGCGCCTCTGCATTGCGCGCGCGCTCGCCATTAGCCCCGAAATGCTCCTGATGGACGAGCCCTGCTCGGCACTCGACCCGAAATCAACAGGCAGAATAGAAGACCTCATAGGCGAACTTTCCGGAGAGTACACAATCGCGATAGTCACGCACAACATGCAGCAGGCGGCGCGCGTCTCGCACAACACGGCGTTTTTTTACGAGGGCAATCTGGTGGAATTTTCCGAGACCAAGGAGCTCTTCACAAACCCGCGCCAGAAGGCTACGGAAGACTACATCACGGGAAGGTTCGGCTGATATGAACTCGCATCTGAGAAAAGACATGGAGAAGCTCAAGCAGCGCATACTGAAGGTTGCGACCGCCTCCGAAGAGATACTTGAAACATCCCTGCGCGCGCTCAAGGAGCTTTCGCTCCCGCTCGCCGCCAAGGTCATAGACGCCGACAGGAACGTTGACCTCATGGAGATAGACGCGGAGGAGGAGTGCATGAAAATACTGGCGCTCCACCAACCCGTGGCGGGAGACCTGCGCTTTGTGGTCACCGTATTAAAAATCAACAGCGAGCTTGAGCACATTGCGGACATCGCCGTGAACATCGCAAAGCGCGTGTCGTACATAGGGGCCGCCAGGGCCGACATCCCCTTCAACCTCGACATGATGACTGGGCACGTCCTCGAGATGATGAAGAACAGCGTGGACGCCTTTCTGCGCAGCGACGAATACCTGGCCATACAGGTCTGCAAGGCGGACGAATTCATAGACGCGGAAAACCGCAAGGCCTACGCGAACGTCGCCAAGGCCTCAGCGGAAAACCCGCGCTTTGCCATGACGCACATGAACTACCTGCTCGTCTCTCGTTCAATAGAGCGCATTGCGGACCTCTGCACTAACATAGCCGAGGACGTAATCTACATGAAGCGCAGCATAATAGTGCGCCACAACCTGCAGAAGAGCATAGAGGAAATTGAGGCTAAACGGATGAATGCGCCTTAGGATTATATTGCCCGATAAAAACTTAAAAATCTCCATTATCCCCCGCATCACCCTTGACAAGTGCGCAAGGTTTGTTTTACGGGGGGTATTGTTTTGAATTATATTGACTTTTAAAATCGAATTTTTCATTTTGATTTTGCCGACAACGGAAATTGTCCGCTTACTTTAAAAAAACAGGAAGCCTTTCATTATGAAAAATTTCATCACCGAATTCACGCCGGAATCCCACCTCAAGGAGAACAAGTTTTTCAGGGTCGTCTACGGAAAGACGGACACCTACCACTCCGTGGGCCTGCACAAGCACGACTTCATCGAAATCATCTGGGTGAATTCCGGTAGCGGGACGCTCTTTGCCTCCTCCAAAACGCGCGCGTTCTCAAAGAACTTCATTTACATATCAAACCCGCACGAGGTGCACGCGCTGGAACCCGAAAAGGGAACGACAATGACCTTCACGGAAATAGTCATTTCAAAATCCGTGATGGAGAACTTCAAAAGCCTCTTCCTCGCCGGCGAGGAGCCCGCAATGAAGGCGAAGCTCGGCGGAACCTCGCTCAAGCTTTCGCCCTTTGAAATCTCCTACCTTGACCGCGCGGCGGCGGAGCTCTCGCTGCAGGGAGACTCGCCCTTCGCAATCTACCGCTTCCTCTCCAACCTATCCTGGCAGCTGAAAAACGTGTTTAGCGACTCATTTCCAAACGACATCCCGGACTGGCTTTACGAGGCCTGCCAGCGCATACGCAACCCGGAGAACCTGCGCATAGGCCTTGAAAAATTCAGGCAGATATGCGGGAAGGACATGTCTTACATAAACCGCAGCGTGCGCAAATACCTGAACTGCACGCCGACGGAATTCATCAACGAGGCGCGCCTGCGCTACGCTAAGTGGATGCTTGAGACGTCGTCGTACACCGCCAGCGAAATTTCCGAGGCCTGCGGCTTTTCAGACGTGGCGTACTTCTGCCGCAAGTTCAAGGCCAAGTACGACACCGCCCCCATGGCCTTCAGAAAATCCATATCGCCCTCGGAGGAGGAAAAGCCCTTCGTCAACGAAAGCAAGGCCGCGCCAAAGCGGAATAAAAAGTAAGTACGCCCGCCTAGAAGCCTTTTGGCAGCTCGATTGAAACCGGGCAGTGGTCGGAGCCGAGGACGTCGTCGTGTATCTGCGGGTTCCTGATTTTGCCGGCTATTGACGAGCTGCACAGGAAGTAGTCTATCCTCCAGCCTATGTTGCGCGCGCGCGCGGCCGAGCGGTAGCTCCACCAGGTGTACTGCTGCTTTTGCGGGTTATGCTCCCTCCAAACATCGGTGAAACCGGCGTCCAGAAGTTTTCCGAAACTCTCGCGCTCCTCGTCCGTGAAGCCCGCGCTCGCATGGTTGTCGGCCGGACGCGCAAGGTCTATCTCCTCGTGCGCCACGTTGAAGTCCCCGCAGACTATGACGGGCTTAGACTTGGAGAGGGACTTAAGGTAGTTTCTGAAATCCCTGTCGAAAACCCCGCACCTGTACGAGAGGCGCTCGAGCTCCGTCTTCGAATTGGGCACGTAGACGGTCACCAGATAATACGTGCCGAAGTCCGCGCAGATTATCCTACCCTCCTCGGGATGCTCGTCCAAAAGCATGGTCTGCACGCCCAGCGGCTCCTCGTTGCTGAGTATGGCGGTGCCGGAATATCCCTTCTTTTGGGCGCAGTAAAAGTACTTGTGTTTGAACGGAAGCTCCAGCTTGAGCGCCTCGTCCATAGGGATTTTCGCCTCCTGAAGGCAGAGTACGTCCGGTTTTTTTTCGGATACGAATTCCGAAAAGTTCTTCTTCATTACGGCGCGCAGGCCGTTGACGTTCCAGGAAAATATTTGCATTGCAGCAGCTGGGATACGGTTTCAAAAAAGTTGTCGCCCTTCGAGACGTCTGAAAGGCCGGAGAAGATGTCGTCAAAGAGCCTTTTCTTTTTAATTTGAAGCTTGCGCACGCGCTCTTCGACGGTGGATTCGGCAACCATCCTGTATATGAAGACGTCGCCCTTGCGGCCTATCCTGTGCACGCGGTCTATGGCCTGCTCCTCAACGGCGGGGTTCCACCACGGGTCCATGAAGAATACGTAGTCCGCATTCGTAAGCGTTATGCCCGTGCCGCCCGCGCGCAGACTCACGAGCATGAGCGCGCTCTTTTTTGACGACTGGAACGCGCCGACTGGCGCGGCCCTGTCGCGCGTCTTCCCCGTCAGCTCGTATATGGGAAGCTCCGGACAGCGCTCCGACGCGAACTTTTTTATCCTGTCCAGAAACGACGTGAACTGGCTGAATACGAGTATGCGCTTGCCGCCGAGGGAGAGCTCCTCAACCCTGTCGAGCAGCACGGAAATCTTCCCGCTTGAAAGGTGGTCTTCGCTGTCCAGCCACGGCAGCAGCGCGGCGTCGCAAGAAATCTGGCGCAGGCGAGTGAGGAGCGATAGTATGCTGATGCGGTTGCGCCTCTCGTCCCGCGCGTTTTCGGCGTGCGCGCCAAGCACCCCGCGCGCCTGCGAAAGCAGCCTGTCGTATTCCAACTTCTGCATGTCCGTCATGGGGCACGCAAGGTCTATGTAAATCTTTTCCGGAAGCTCGGAGGCCACTTCGGATTTCAGCCTTCTGAGCATGAAGGGGGAAATCTGCCTGCGCACCGTTTCCACCGCGGAGACGTCGGCCTCCATGAACCTCTCAAACGCCGCGTGGGAACCCATGAGCCCTGGCATGAGCCAGCGGAATATCGTCCACAAGTCCATCACCCTGTTTTCAAGCGGCGTGCCGGTGAGGGCCAGCTTCCTTTTGGCACGTATGGCCATGCAGGCGGCGGTGGTTTTTGACTCGGGGTTCTTGATGCTCGGCGCCTCGTCCAATACCGCGAGGGCGAACTCTTTGCCTTCCAAAAAATCCTTGTTGCGGCGCAGCTGCGTGTAGCTTGAAACGCAGAGAGTTCCCCCATCGAATTCGCGCGCGGAGGAGGAGAGAGTGTGCGTGCGCATTTCCGGAAAGAACCTGGCCGCCTCGGAAATCCAGACGGGTATGACGCTTGCCGGGCACACTATTATGAAGTTCCTTTTGCCGTCCCAGAGCTTTGAAATCGCGCACAATGACTGCACGGTTTTGCCGAGCCCCATCTCGTCGGCAAGCAGCGCGCCGCAGCCGAATGAGAATATCTTTTCAAGCCACGCCACGCCGAGCTTCTGGTAATGGCGCAGAAATTCGGGAAGCCTTTCAAGCTCCCCCTCTTCAGCCCGCCCCGCGCCCGCGAGCATCCCCTTCTTCCATTTTGAAAGCTTCGGCGAGAGCGCTATGTTCTGCGGCATGCCGAAGAGCGTCATCAGCATGTAGCGCGGGATTTTCCCTTTGGAAAGCTCCCTCGCGCGCTCCATCTGCCTGATGAAAATTTCGTCCTCCTCGGAAATTTTGACTATCCCGCGGCCGGGCAGTATGCGCGCCGCCCCTCCGGAGCCGAAGAGCCTTGCAAGCGCCGCGC